>CAZVMA010000061.1:0-10849 GCA_964628545.1 uncultured Pseudomonadales bacterium
GGTTGATCGCCGAAGCGTCCGCGGTAGGTACCGCTGAGCGTGTTGCCTTCCTGCGCCAGCACAACCGTGGGCGTGCCGGTGCCAGCCGAAGTTTCGACGCGCAGCGCCCAGGTGCCTGCACCCAAAGCCTCCGGGCGCGCAGGCGCGGCGTTTACCGCACCAGAAGCGGTGCCAGCATCCGCGGGCGCTTCGGTGACAGCGTCCGTACTCGAACTCGCGGCCTGCAGCGACGCACTGCCGAGCGCAACACTGGTCAGGGCAATACTCGTCAAGGCAATGCAGGCCAGCGCGACTCGGACGAGGCTTGATCCGCCGCGGGCGCCAGCGTATCCGGGGCGGCGCGGCTCTACTGACCGCGCGGTTGTTCCGACTGGTTGGCTCATCTTTCCAGACCCGATAGCTCGGATAAAGCTGAGGACAATACGCCGGACCACGTGAGGAAGCGTTCACGCACCCGCGCCGGGCACGGCGAAGTCGGATCCGGGTTCCTGCGCAGGCTGCAGAGCAGGTTGCGAGTCAGCTATCGGGGTTCTGCGTGAATCGAACACGCAGCTCGCGCTTCAGAACCTTGCCGGAGACATTTTTCGGGATCTCCAAGACGAAATGCCAAGCCCTCGGTCGCTTATAGCCCGCCAGCTGGCTACGGCAGTGCGCGTCCAGCGCGGCCGCGTCAACGGGGGCATCCAAGTCCGAGCGCAGCACGACCGCGGCCGCAACCCGTTCTCCCCAGTTGCTGTCCGGCACGCCGAACACCGCGGCCTCGGCTACCGCCGGATGCCGGAACAGGACGTCTTCGACTTCGCGCGGGTAGACGTTTTCCCCGCCGCTCACAATCATGTCCTTCTTGCGATCCACAATGTAGACGAAACCCTCATCATCCATGCGGGCGACGTCACCGGTATGGAACCAGCCATCCCGAAAGGCCTCGGCGTTGGCCTCGGGCCGATTCCAGTAACCCGACAGCACCTGGTCACCGCGCACCACGATCTCGCCGGCCTCGCCGACTGGACAATCGTGCCCTTCCGCGTCGATCAGGCGCACAGCGGCCAGCGCCCCGACCCGGCCTGCCGCCTGCAACAGCCAGGGCGCATCGCGATCGGCGCGCACGTGATCCGCCTTCGACATGAAGATGACATTGCCCGCGAGTTCGGTCATACCGAATCCCTGGGTGAAAATCGGACCAAAGCGGGCCATCGCGCGGCGCAGCACTGTTGCGGGTATGGACGATGCGCCGTAGCCCAGCGAGCGGAGCGAACTCAGGTCATGGTGCTCGATGGCGGGATCGTTCAGCAGCATGTTGATCATGGTCGGCGCCAGCGCCGTGCCGGTGATGCCGAGCGCGTCCACCATGTCCATCCAGGCGCCGCTGGAATACGCACTCATGAGCGCGACCGGATTCCCCACCAGATGCTGGCCGAGAACCGCAAAGCCGGCTATGTGGCAAAGCGGGAACGGCATCAAAAAGCAGGGATCCGCCGGCGGTTCTCCGGGCTGGCTGATCTGGGCGTTGAACATCGACGCAAACAGATTGCGATGGCTGAGTAACGCGCCCTTGGGCATACCGGTCGTGCCCGAGGTGTAGATGATCCAGGCGATCTCTGCGTCGTCCATCTGCGGGAAAGGCGCTGTTGCCGGTCGGTCGCTGATGAACCGCTCGTAGGGCTCGCCAAGCGCGAGGTAGGACGCAACCGTCTCCAGTTCCGGGCGCATCTGCTCCACCAGGCCAGCGAAATGCGGCGCGTAAATCAGCCGGGAAGCTCGGGCATCATTGACGATGCGGATGAGCTCTGGTGCTGTGAGCCGGTAATTCAGGAACACGAGGCGCTGACGCGCGGCCGGCACGCCGTAGTACGCTTCGACATACTCTGGCTGATTGTCGGCGAGGATGGCGACGTGATCGCCCGGGGTTCCTGCCGCCGCCAACGCTTGCGCAAGCCGCAAACTACGGTCGCGCAGGGCAGCAAACGTCTGACGACGGCCGTCCTGCGCAATCAACGCCGGCGCCGTACCTCGACGCCGCGCATTAAGCTCGAGAATATCGTGCAGTCGCATGGCCCCTCCCGCGTCCCTAGCGCGGTTATAACACGTCCTGCCACCGGGATTGCTGTGGTAACGTTTCCGCCGGAATGCATCGCTGCACTCGTGAACAGACAGGATGGGGGAAACATGACCTACGAAACATTGCTGACCGCCAATCACAATGGCGTGCTCGTCATCACGCTGAATCGCCCCGAGCGCCTGAACGCGTGGACCTATCGCATGGGCGCCGAACTGTCGGACGCCGTCGCCAGCGCCAACGACGATGACGACGTAGTGGCAATGGTCGTCACCGGGGCCGGGCGCGGATTCTGCGCAGGCGCCGATATTCAGGACGTATTCAAGGCGCAGGCCGATGGCGCAGCGCCTGCCCGCGATGGCACGCCGAGGGACTGGGTTGGTCTGGTGCGCAGCGCCAAGCCCATGGTCGCGGCGATCAATGGCGCGGCGATCGGCGTGGGCCTGACACAGGTGCTGCCCATGGATTACCTGATCGCCTCCAGCGCAGCCAAGCTGAGCGTCAGGTTCGTGAAGATGGGTCTGGTGCCGGAGCTGGCCAGCTCACACTTTCTGACCTTGCGCATGGGCTTCGGCCACGCCAGCGAGCTGATGCTGAGCGGGCGCACGGTAGACGCGCATGAGGCCGCCCGGCTCGGCCTGATCGATCGGGTCACGGAACCCGAAGACCTGGTGTCCACAGCAATCGCTGTCGCGCGCGGCATGGGCGACAATCCGCAGGCATCGCTGCGCATGATCAAGTCGCTGATCAACCAGAATGCCAGCGAGCAGGACGTTGCGACCGTGCAGCGTCGTGAATTGGAAGCACTTCAGCAGTGCTACAAATCGCCGGAACACCATGAGGCCATCAATGCCTTCATGGAAAAGCGCGAGCCCGACTTCAAAAGCGCACGCTCGCGCGGCTAGCAGCACTCAACGCAGCCGTCCTTACGGCTGTGCGGTTGCTGCCGCACGGCCGTTCAAGCTGCATGTCTCGCCCAGACCGCGCGGTTTCACGGCCGCGCGGCGGGCCGCGGTCACGTCGTCAAGGACGCCAGTCGCTCGCTGGCGGCAGCGAAGTCTTCCATGAAGTTGTAGACCACCTGCCGGGTCGAAAGCGCCTGGTTCATCAGTCCAACGCCTTGACCGACCCAGTAGGTTGCCAACTGTCGAGCCCCCGGGTCGCCGGCCTGGGCCAGCTTGTCAATCTTGCGGAGCGCGGGCTCGCTCACCAGCGACTGCAGAGGCATTGCGAGTGGATCCGGGGCGCCCGGCGCCTGCCACGCGTCCGTCCAGGCCGAACGCAGCTGGCGCGTGTATTTTCCGGTGCGGCTGCCTGCGCGCACCGTCTGGTGGCACCCCGCAACCAGCATCTTCTCCGTCACTGCCGGATTGGTTTCCGCCTCGCTGGTCGTCAGCCAGACCGAGCCGCACCAGGCGCCATCCGCGCCCATCGCCATGCAGGCCGCCATCTGCCGCCCGGTGACGATCCCGCCAGCGGCCAGCACGAACATCTCCGGAAACGCGGCGATGGCCTCGAGCACTTCGGGAACCAGGACGATGGTGGCGATTTCACCGCAGTGTCCGCCAGCCTCGCCGCCGGCAGCGACCAGTACGTCGACACCTGCCTCCGCGTGCTTCACGGCATGCTCGCGCGAGCCGGTCAGCGCACCCACCAGCACCCCCTTCTCGCGCGCCATCTGCATCATGATCGGCGGCGGGACGCCCAGCGCATTCACCACCATGCGCACCTGCGGATGCGCGAGCGCGACGCGCAGGATCTGCGCGGCCCCGGTGGCGCGCATGCTGTCGCCGAAGTCGTCGCGCGGACGGCTTGCCCACAGGTCCGACGTATCAATGCCGTGCTGGGCGAGAATACCGTTCACGTAGGCCTTGTGCTCCGGGGGGATGCGGGCCTCGATATCCGCCGCCGTCAGGCCGCCTTCCTTGGCGTCCATGCTGGTGGGGACGATCACGTCCACGCCGTAGGGCGCGCCGTTGGTGTGCTCGTCAAGCCAGTTCAGCTCGATTTCCAGTGTCTCCGGCGTGTGGCCCGCGGCGCCCAGCACACCAAAACCGCCCGCCTTGCTAACTTCGGCAATCACGTCGCGGCAATGGCTGAACGCAAAAAGAGGAAACTCGATGCCCAGCCGTTCGCACAATCTCGACTTCATCCCGCTCGACTTCATCCCGCCCGCTCCTGTGCTTTTACTTGTCCGCCATCATAGCGATTGCGGAGTGCACGGGACACGCGGCGCCGCTAGCAGCCCATTGCGGACACCGGCCCCGCAGCCGCCTGACAAACTGCGTCAGGACGACTGCAGACTGCGGCCGGAACCGGGCGCCGAAGTGGGCGCGGAATCACCGCGCGTCTTCCAGAGCGAAAACAGAATGCCACCCAGGATCAATCCCAACGTGACGCTGAGCGAGATCACGGGCGGGGTTTTGCCGATGATGCCCACCAGGAAAATCTTGGCGCCGATAAAGAGCAGCACCAAAGCCAGGGCATATTTCAGGTAATGGAAGCGGTGCAGCATGGCCGCAAGCGCAAAATACAGGGCGCGCAGACCAAGAATTGCAAATATATTGCTTGTATAAACAATAAAGGGGTCTGTGGTGATGGCGAAGATGGCCGGCACCGAATCCACGGCAAACACGATGTCGGCGCCTTCCACCAAAACCAGCGCGAGAAACAGGGGCGTGGCCAACCAGCGCGTCCGGCCGCTAGCCCGGTCGGGTTCGCGTACCCAGAAGGCATTGCCGCGCAGACCATCGGTCAGCGGCAAGCGGCCGCGCAAGAACCGCAGCAGGACGTTATTTTCGAGGTTCGGGGGGTTGTCGGCCACCAGCAGCATCTTGACGCCGGTGAAGAACAGAAAGGCGCCGAACAGATAGAGAATCCAGCTGAATTCCGTCACCAGCACAGCGCCGAGACCGATCATGATGGCGCGCAGGACGATCACACCCAAAATGCCCCAGAACAGGACCCTGTGCTGGTACTGCCGGGGGATGGCGAGGTACGTGAAGATCAGCGCAATGACGAATATATTGTCGATGGACAGGGATTTCTCGATCAGAAACCCGGTGAAGTACTGCATGCCGCTGACCGCGCCGAGGTAGGACCACACCCACGCGCCGAACACCAGCGCGATGCAGATGTAGCCGCCGGACAGCAGCAGGCTCTGGCGCACGCCGATTTCACGGTCTTCGCGATGCAGGACCCCCAGATCGAAGGCCAGCAGCGTCACCACAATCGCCATGAAGCTCGCCCACATCCAGGCGGGTTTGCCGAGCAGGTCGGTCATCATCAGCGCGGCGAAACTGTCCACGGCGGTCTCCCCAAGCAGCTTCCAGGTCGGGCGCCGAGTTCGCGTCCGACCACGACCGCGGCATCGTGACCGGCGACCATATTTCGTGAAAGCAGCGCGTTTCGTTTGTTATCGTCGATTTTTTCGACTCATTCGGGGCCGCTCAGCCCGGGTCGCAGGGCAACCAGAAGCGATACGCATAAGCGCCCCCGGGACCGACATCCGGCGGCAGGCGGACCAAGCCCAGTCGCTCGAAGAAAGGTACCGACACTCGCTCTGCCTTGATCAGCACGCCTGCGGCGCCAACAGCGGCGGCACGTAGGCGTACGGCTTCGACTAGCCTGCGTCCAGTCCCCGAACGCTGCAGCTCGGGCCGGACGTAAATGCCATGCAGCAGCACGTAGGGCGGCGCGTGACGACTGTCATGCATCCAGGCGATGACCGCATCGGGGGCTTGCCGAGAGCCTGCCAGCTCGATCACGTGGTCATCGAGATCGGCATCCCGATAGCAGAGCAAGGGGGCCGACAATCGCCGCACCCGCTCCGGCAGCGGCCACGCCATCACCGCAGCCGTCACGATGGCATTGACCTGAGGGAGGTCGTGCACGGAGCAGCGGGCCAGGGGGTATTCGGCAGCAACCATATGCGGCATCACTCGACGATATCGTCAGCGCGAGAAGTTGCACATGCAGCCATGTTGTGCCCGCCCCGAAGCGTGCTGCGGCGGCCTGTCAGATCGGGATGGAGATGCCTGAGTTCGTGCCTTTTCATGCGCCCGTTCCAGCCGTTGGGCGTACCAGCATACCGACAGCGCGTGACGCACCCGCAGCACGCTCGAACCGACTACACTCTGCGGCTATCGCATCACCGAGCCCACTCGAGAGGAAGGCATCATGTCGGACACGCAACCGTACGTCCCACCCCGCGTCTGGACGTGGGATCAGTCGAGCGGCGGACGTTTCGCCAACATCAACCGCCCCATCGCCGGCGCTACGCACGAGAAGGAACTGCCGCGCGGCCGCCATCCGCTGCAGCTGTACTCGCTTGGAACTCCGAATGGCGTCAAGGTGACCATACTGCTGGAAGAGCTGCTTGCGCTCGGCCATACCGGCGCCGAATACGACGCGTGGCTGATCAATATCGGTCAGGGCGAACAGTTCGGCAGCGGCTTCGTCGACATCAACCCGAATTCGAAGATTCCTGCGCTTCTGGATGTCAGCGCCAATCCGCCGATCCGCGTGTTCGAGTCAGGCGCGATTCTTTTCTACCTGGCCGAGAAATTTGGCGCGTTCCTGCCGACGGACGCAAGCCGCGCCGAATGTCTGTCATGGCTGTTCTGGCAGATGGGCAGCGCCCCCTACCTGGGTGGCGGTTTCGGTCACTTCTACGCTTACGCGCCCGAGAAGTGGGAGTACCCGATCAACCGCTTCGCAATGGAGGTCAAGCGCCAGCTCGACGTGCTGGACCGCAACCTGGCCGGGCGCCGCTACATGTGTGGTGATGTCTACACCATCGCCGACATGGCCATCTTCCCGTGGTATGGGGCTCTGGTGCAGGGCAAGCTGTACGAGTCAGGCGAATTCCTGGACGTCGGCAGCTACACGCACGTGCAGCGCTGGGTGAGCGACATCGTGGCGCGGCCGGCTGTAGTGCGGGGGCAGAGGGTCAACCGACCGTGGGGACCAGAGTCCGAGCGCGTCGCCGAACGCCACGAGGCGAGCGACCTCGACTGAGTGCGTGGCCTCGATGCGTTGGCTGGCTGTTAGTCGACAGAACCGCCTCCAAGCCGCCGAATCAGCGGGCTGCAGCAGCGGGTTCTGCCGCAGCCCCTTCCGTTTCCGGCTCGGTATTGCCTCGGTTTTAGTAAATGATCGAGAGGCCGAAGATGCCAGAGACCACCGCGCCAACCGCGGCCGCCGGCGCGATCAGGCCGACGTACATCGAGCCGAACGGGTCATCGAGAACATGGGTGCTGGGCGCTGGCTCCGGTTGGTGCGGAACGGAACTGGTTACGGGGCCCGAGGACAGTTGCTCTGCGGACGGCGGTGCCATGACTGCTTCTCCTGTGGTTCGCCTGAACGCGCCCGGCGGTCCGAGCGGCGGCGCAGAGTCTATTGATGTGCAGGGCCTTGACCATTCGGTTTCGACGATTCCGCACCTCGGCCATTCCGCCTCGACATCAGGCGCGAGCGCCATGCTGAACAGCTACATTCGTGTGGGTGCGCGAGATTGAGCGCTGCCAACGTGGAGCAGCCAGTGATCATTGCCACGTTCGCGGTCTACATGGGGCTTTGTCTGGCGCTCGGCCTGGTGGCCTGGCGGCGCACCCGTTCACTTTCCGACTACCTGCTGGGTGGACGCTCGCTCGGCAGCTGGGTCACGGCGTTCGGGGCACAGGCATCGGACATGAGCGGCTGGCTGCTGATGGGCTTGCCGGGACTCGCCTATGCCGCAGGCTTCGACGCCGTTTGGTTGGCCACGGGCCTGGCGGTCGGCACCTGGTTGAACTGGCGCTATGTCGCCGCACCGCTGCGTCAGGCGACAGAGCGCGCCGGCAATGCGCTGACGCTGCCCGATTATCTGGAACGGCGGTTCGACGATCGGTCGCGCCTGCTGCGCGCCCTGTCCGCGTTGCTGATCCTTGTCTTCTTCACGTTCTACGCAAGCGCGGGCTTTGTCGCCGCCGGCAAGTTGTTCGAGTCGCTGTTCGGTCTGCCCTACATCGAGGCCATGGTCTGGGGCAGCGCGGTGATGCTGGTCTACACCGTCATAGGTGGATTTCTGGCCGTGAGCTGGTCGGATGTGCTGCAGGGATCCTTGATGTTCGTTGCCCTGATCGTCGTCGCCGCGCTGGGGGTCGCACTAGCCGGCGGACCCGTGGACGGCATCGCGCGTCTCGGCGCGCTGCCAGCGGCGGTGGTCGATGGCGGCGCCGGGGAAACCCTCGGCACGATCGGCATCATCTCGCTGCTGGCCTGGGGGCTTGGCTACCCGGGACAGCCGCATATCCTCGCGCGCTTCATGGCCATCCGCACTGTCACGGCAGTACCGATGGCCCGACGCGTCGCCACGATCTGGACCGTGACCGTCCTCGGTGCCGCAGTCGTGGTCGGGCTGGCCGGGGCAGCCGTACTCGAGCCAACGCTCGCCGGCGCCGCACGGGAAACGGTCTTCATCGAGCTCAGCACCCGTCATCTGCACCCGGTGCTTGCCGGTATCTGCCTGTCCGGCATCCTGGCCGCCATCATGAGCACCGCGGCCGCCCAGCTGCTGGTCGCTTCGTCCGCGTTTGCGGAGGATCTGTATCGAGGATTCGCGCGTCCTGCGGCCACCGACCGTGAGCTGTTGTGGGCCGGACGCATCGCGGTGCTGGTGATCGCAACCTTGGCGTTCGTGATCGCGCGCGACCCCACCAGTCAGGTGCTGGATCTCGTTGCCTGGGCCTGGGCAGGATTCGGCGCTGCATTCGGACCGATCATCCTGTTTGCGCTCTATAGCCGAACGGTCACCCGGAATGCCGCCTTGGCCGGCATGCTGGTTGGGGGCATCACGGTGATCGTCTGGGGACAGACCAGCGGCGGGTTGTTCGGGCTGTACGAGCTGGTGCCTGGTTTCTTGCTCTCGCTCGCGACCATCGCCGCGGTCAGCAAGGTGTCCGCGTCACGCCCCGGGTTCCGCTAGACTTGCACCCTCGCAACGCTTGTCGCAGGGGGATCATAGGATGTTCAAAACACGACTGACGGAAATGTTCGGGGTCGAGCACCCAATCGTCATGGGCGGCATGACCGGAGTCGGCTATGCCGATCTCGTCGCGGCCGTCGCCAATGCCGGCGCACTCGGCTGCATCACAGCGCACATGTTTCCCACCGCCGAAGGGCTGATGAAGGAAATTCAGCGCTGTCGCGACATGACGGACAAGCCGTTCGGCGTGAACATGACCATCCTGCCCTCGATCAACCCCATTCCCTACGACGAATATCGTCGGGCAATCATCGAAAGCGGCGTCAAGATCGTGGAAACGGCGGGCCGCAACCCTGAGCCCCATCTACCCGACTTCAAGGCCAACGGCGTCAAGGTGATCCACAAGTGCACGTCTGCACGCCACGCAGTCACGGCCGAGCGCGTGGGCGTAGACGTAATCAGCATCGACGGCTTCGAGTGCGCCGGGCATCCGGGCGAAGACGACGTGACGATCATGGTGCTGCTGCCATCCACCTGCGATCAGGTCTCGATTCCCGTCATTGCCTCGGGCGGAATGGCCGACGGCCGCAGCCTGGTAGCGGCTCTGGCGCTGGGCGCAGACGGCGTGAACATGGGCACCCGCTTTCTGGCTACCCAGGAGGCCCGCATCCACCACAACGTCAAGGAAGCCATCGTCAGCAATACCGAGCGCGACACGCTGCTGATCAACCGGTCGTTGCGCAACACATCACGGGTGGCCAGAAACGCCATCTCGGAGGCCGTGGTGCAGATCCAGCAAGACGCGACGAAAACGTTCGAGGACGTGCGGGAACTGGTCGCCGGCGTACGCGGCCGGGCGAACGTGCTGGAGGGTGGCGACCTCGATGGCGGTATCTGGACGGTCGGACAGAGCCAGGGGCTGATCCACGATATTCCAACCTGCAAGGATCTGGTCGATCGGATCATGCGCCAGGCACAAGATATCGTACACGCGCGGCTGGCGCGGCTGACGGCCGGCTAATCGCGTCCGTTTACCGCAGCGGCGGTTGCAAACAAAACCGCCGCGACATCATTCGGGTTTGCCAGCCGGGCGCCTCCGTCGCTCGTCTGCTTTCTCCGCCTGCTGCTGCAACGCCAGAGCTCGGCCATATTCATCAAGGCTCACAACGCGAGCGGAAAGCCGCAGCAGATCGTCGATCACGCGGAGAAACCCGTCCAGGTGCGGCGGCATATCGACGGCGTCTTCAGTCAACGCGTCACCGAGAATGCGGCGCAACAGCGGCGCTGCGGTACGTTCCGAATCGCGGTAATAGCGAAGCAGCTCAAGCGCCCTAAGCTCGCC
Organism: uncultured Pseudomonadales bacterium; assembly: GCA_964628545.1. Lineage (GTDB taxonomy): Bacteria > Pseudomonadota > Gammaproteobacteria > Pseudomonadales > Azotimanducaceae > UBA7803. The sequence goes on from CAZVMA010000061.1 coordinate 10,366, forward strand.
TTCGTGTCGGTCATCCAGGTGCTGTCCCGATTCCGGGTTTGACGGCCAAAAGTGTTGGCCGCCCTCATCGTGATGCGCCAGAAATGACAGCGGGACGGTAGGCGCTCTGCCCCGGCCAGAGCTAGGGCCAGAGCCCGCTACGGCGCTTGATGGCCCTTTCGTTTTGATCTGTTGGTCATTGCTCATGGTTCCCCACTAAAGTACGCGAGCTCGGTCGATGCCCACTCAAAGCCGTAGTACATGCACATGTGAATGTCTTTTGTCATCGTTTCTATCAAACGTTCCGATCGCTCATCGCGGACATTCCATGCATATGCACGTGAACGCTGCAGACGCCATTCGCAGCCCCTTCAAATCTTCTTCTTAACAATTCTTTTAGCGCTCCGATCGCGCGCCCGGAATGGGCAAAGTCGCACAAATACCTATGTTTTGCGCAGTCTTCGTCGGTTTAAACTGCGCGCATAACAATTCAAATTGTTATTAT
>CAZVMA010000062.1:0-10031 GCA_964628545.1 uncultured Pseudomonadales bacterium
TGTCGGCTCTGCACCACGCCCACCGTCAGACCGAGCGCCTGATAGATTGGACCCATCCAGGTGGCGTCGCGGCGCGCCAGGTAATCGTTCACCGTGACCACGTGCACGCCGCGACCCGGCAGGGCGTTGAGATAGGCCGCGAGCGTGGCCATCAAGGTCTTGCCCTCGCCGGTGCGCATCTCGGCGATCCGCCCCTCGTGCAGGGTGATGCCGCCGATCAACTGCACATCGAAATGACGCATGCACTTGGTGCGCACCGAAGCTTCCCGGACTGCGGCAAAGGCATCAGGCAGTACCTGATCAAGGGTCGCGCCGCTCGCGAGGCGTTCGCGAAGGCGTTCGGTGGTGCCGCGCAGGTCTTCGTCGGACAGGGCCTGATAGGCCGGCTCGAGCGCGTTGACCGCCTCGACGATACGGCGCATGCGCTTGAGTTCACGGTCGTTCTTGGAACCAAACAGCTTTCGCAGAAACTGCACGACGGCGGCATTCCCAGACGCGAGGGGGCGCAGTTTACCGCGTTCGGGACGGGAATGGGCTGGCGCCGTGCCGAAGGTGCACGGACGGAGGGGGATGGGCGTTACAGGCTGCCCGCGATGTAGCGGCGCGGATCGACCTGACGCCCGTTCTTCAATACCTCGAAGTGCAGGTGCGGACCGGATGCTCGGCCCGTCGAGCCCACAGTGCCGATCGCCTGACCGCGCTTCACGGCGTCGCCGGTGGCCACTTTCAGCTCTTTCTGATGCGCGTAACGGGTGACGTAACCATCGCCATGATTGATCTCGATGGTATTCCCGTAATCCGCCCGATAGGCGGCGAAGATGACGATGCCCCCTGCCGCAGCACGCACCTCGGTGCCGGGACGTGCCGTAAAGTCGATGCCGGCGTGCCACGCGGTGCCGCCGCTGAACGGATCGACGCGCTGCCCGAAAGATGAGGAGATCCATCCGCGCGCCACAGGACGCCCTGCAACTTCGGTACTGGCGTCGTACTCGCGGTCGAGCAGCACGCTTTCCAGGGCTTCAAGTTCCGATTCCCGCCGCTTCAGGCTGATCGACAGGTCGGCAAGCGCATCGCGCAGCTCGAACCCGGCGAGTGGCCGCACCGAGGTATCCGGGCCCCCGGTGGCCGGCGTGTCATCAAAAGTGAACTCGCCCTCGTCGAGGGAAGCGACCTCGGCCACCCGCGAGCCAAGCGCTTCCATGCGCAGCAAGCGCGCCTGCATCGCTGCCAGCTGTCTGCCAACCGCCTGGCTTTCCGCCGCGGCCATGGATTCAAGCGATTTGAGTTCGGTCTGCTGCTCAGTGATCTGGCTCTGCCATTCCGATACCAGCGCGGGATCAAGACGACCGGACAGGGCGCCCACGCCCAGATCGACGCCGGACAGGCCCATCAGAAAAGGCAGGGACACCAGAGCAGACGACAGGCAGCCAAACGCCGCCAGACGCGCGCGACTGAGACGCAACGTCACCGCCTTGCCCGATGACCGCAGCAGAATAAGCTTCATGTCGTGCCGTGCCCCACCCTGACGCCGCGCGGATCCGGAGTCGTTATCATGGACGCGCCGTCCTGGACGGGCGCCTGGTCTCCAACGCGGACGCTCAAATGTCGAACTGGAAGATAGATGATCTGCTACGTGAAAGCCACAGTCGCTATTCGCCGCTGCAGAAGCTGCTGCGCCAGGCCGGCAACCAGACCGTCTGGACGGAAACCCTGCGCGCCTTGTTGCCGCCGACGCTGGCGCGCGATTGCCGCGTGACTGAACTGAAGGGTCCGGTGCTGACAATCGCCTGCCGGAATGCCAGTACCGCCACCCGTCTGCGCTTCATGACGCCCGATCTGCTGGTCGCCTTGCGCGACCTGGGCGACTTTCGCCAGGTGCAGTCGATTCGTGTTCGGGTATCGCTGATCTGACCGCACCGATCGGTGCAGGCGCGCCCGATCGGTGTGCGCCTGCCCCCGGTATCGCTCTGGCTCAGCGAATCGCCGCTCAGTCGGCCTGCCGGCGCAGAAAGGCCGGGATGTCGATCCACTCCATGGCGTCCACCTCGCGCTCCACCGCCACCCGAGCCTGGGCGCTGCGACCGCGATCACCGGCGCGCGTAACGATGGGACGATCGCGCTCGTTGCCGAAATCAAGGCGCGGCGTTTCCATCAGGATGTCTGCCACCTGCGACCGCAGGCCGGTGTTGTCCACGACCACGCTCGGCTTCGCGGGCTCGCCAAGACCCGTCGCCACGACCGTTACCTTCAGGTCGTCGCCCATGTCCGGATCGATCACGGTGCCGATCACCACAGTGGCCTTGTCGGACGCGTACTGGTCGATGATGTTGCCCACATCGATGAAGTCGCCCATCGACATGTTCGGCCCCGCCGTCACGTTGACCAGAATGCCGCGCGCCCCGTGCAGGTCGACGTCTTCCAGCAGCGGGCTCTTGATGGCCGCTTCCGTGGCCTCCTGCGCCCGATGATCGCCCGACGCGCGACCCGTACCCATCATGGCCATGCCCATCTCGGACATCACGGTCTTCACGTCGGCGAAGTCCACGTTAATGAGACCGTGCCGAATGATCAGATCGGCAATGCCCTGCACGGCACCCAGCAGTACATCATTCGCCGCGCCAAATGCGTCGAGAATGCTGGCGCGTTCGCCGAGTACATGCATCAGCTTGTCGTTCGGGATAATGATCAGCGAGTCGACGTGCTCCTGCAGATCCTTGATACCCCGATCGGCAGCCGTCGCCCGCTTTTCGAACTTGAACGGCCGGGTGACTACCGCCACGGTCAGGATGCCCATTTCCTTCGCGATCTGGGCCACGATCGGCGCTGCGCCCGTGCCCGTGCCGCCGCCCATCCCAGCCGTGATGAAGACCATGTCCGCACCGCTCAGCACCTCGGCAATGCGTTCTTTATCCTCGATCGCGGCCGCGCGACCGACCTCGGGATTCGCGCCCGCACCCAGACCACGCGTGATACCGCCGCCGAGCTGCAGCAGCGTGCGCGCGCCCAGCGCTTTCAGTGCCTGCGCATCGGTGTTGGCGGCAATGAACTCCACGCCCTCGATATTGTTGATCACCATGTGCTGCACGGCATTGCCGCCACCGCCGCCGACGCCGATGACTTTGATCACGGCACTCTGGGGCGCGTTGTCTACGATTTCGAACATCATGAACTCCTGATCAGAAATTTTCGCTGAGCCATCTTCTGAGCCGACTGAACCCACCGCCCGTGATGCGCGACCTGCCGCGCTGCTCACGCTGTTCGTCCTCCCTCTGCTTGCCGTACATCAACAAGCCAACGCCCGTCGCATAAACAGGGTTTTTCACGATGTCCTTCAGTCCGGTCACATGACGCGGCGAACCCTGACTGACCGGGAGATGGAAAATCTCCTCCGCCAGCTCGAGCACACCTTCGATCTTCGATGCTCCCCCAGTGAGCACGATGCCGGCGCCAACCATGCCTTCATAGCCACTGCGCCGCAGTTCCGCCTGAACGTAGCTGAACAGCTCGGCATAACGCGGCTCCACCACATCGGCCAGGGCCTGTCGCGACAGCTCGCGCGGCGCGCGGTCGCCCACTCCTGGTACCTTGATGATGTCGTCCGGTCGCGCCAGCTGCGTCAGCGCGCAGGCATATTTTATTTTGATGTCTTCCGCGTATTGCGTCGGCGTGCGCAACGCCATCGCAATGTCATTCGTCACCTGGTCACCCGCGATGGGAATCACGGCTGTGTGCCGGATCGCGCCGCTGGTGAAGATGGCGATGTCCGTGGTGCCGCCACCGATGTCGACCAGGCAGACGCCCAGGTCGCGCTCATCGTCGGACAGCACCGCGTAGCTCGAGGCCAGCTGTTCCAGGATCATGTCGTTGACCCTGAGCCCGCAGCGCTCGACGCATTTTTCTACGTTCTGGGCGGCATTCACCGAGCAGGTCACCATGTGAACCTTCGCCTCGAGGCGCACGCCGGACATGCCGAGCGGGTCCTTCACGCCCTCCTGGTGATCGATGACGTATTCCTGGGGCAAGGTATGCAGGATGCGTTGGTCAGCCGGAATCGCCATGGCCTGGGCCGCATCCAGCACCCGCTCTACATCCTGCGGAAACACCTCGCTGTCGCGCACGGCCACAATGCCGTGCGAGTTGTGGCTGCGGATGTGGCTGCCCGCAATACCCACGTAGACTGACTCGATCTGGCAGTTGGCCATCAGCTCGGCCTCTTCCACAGCGCGCTGGATCGCCTGCACCGTAGACTCGATGTTGACGACTACACCCTTCTTCAATCCGCGCGAAGGCGCGGTGCCAATGCCGATGATTTCGATTTCGCCCTCCGCGCCGATCTCGCCCACCAGCGCAGCCACCTTGCTGGTGCCGATATCGAGGGCAACGATGCGTTTGCGGTCACTGTCGGAAGCCATGGTCCGTCCCTGAATTCTCTGGTATCGCAGCGGGTGCCGTTGCGTGCGTGATGCTGTTTGTCCGCGTCGCCTGCGCCTGTTCCAGGGCAAGCAACGGTGCCTGGCGGTTGTCCACTTGGACAGGGACGCTGGCTGCCATACCGGCCGTAGCACCGGCTGCGGAGGCCAGCGCATCGATGTCAGCGGGCGCGAGAGGCGGCGCTTCCGGCCCGATGCGAACCGCCAGCGCGTTCTGATAGCGCGCATCCACGCGCGCCGGCGTCGGCATGCGGGGCTCGAGCACACGGTGGTACAAGACCAGGAACCGGGTCAGGCGCGCCGACAACTCCCGGTCGCCCAGCATCACCTCGACGCCGTTGTCGAGCGCGAGCGACCACTCCCCGAGCGCGTTCTCGTCGAGACTCCGGATCACCAGTTCGCTCGGCCGAAGCTGCTCTTTCAGCAGCAGATAGGTTTGCATGGTCTCGAGCGGCGTCGACAGCGCAGCAGACAAGGCGGGCAACGCATCATCGGCGTGACCAGGCAGCGAGACCACCTTGCCTGCGCTGGTCAGAAAATCGTCTTCACCCCAGATTGCCACCAGGGGTTCGCGTCTAACCTGCACCAGGAGACCATCGGGCCACAATCGCCGCAGCCGCACCTCGCGCGGCCAGGACAACGCGAAGATGCGCGCAGAGAGCACGTCCAGATCAACGCTCAGTATGCCGTTCACCAGGGCATCATCCAGCACCGCCTGCACGGCATCGCGCTCGGCGCTGGATGTCGTGCCCTCCACCCGGACCACGCGCACGGGCTGATCGAGCCGCAGCCAGACCCAGGTGCCGGCCACGGCGAGCATGAAGGTGAGCATTACTGCGAGCACGGCGCGGATCATGGACGCGCCGCCTGCAGCACGGCGGAAATGCGGTTCACGTTGCCGGCACCCTGTACCAGCAGAACGTCGCCGTCGCGCACGAGGCCCGGAATGAGGGACAGCGCCTCTCCGGGCGACTCGGCGTAGACCGGAATCACGGCGCCACGCTGGCGAATACCTTGCGCCAGACTGCGTCCGTCGGCGCCCGGCAGCGGCTCTTCCCCCGCGGCATAGACTTCGAGGAGGATCAGCACATCTACCGTGGACAGCACGCGCGCGAAGTCGTCGTAGAGATCGCGCGTGCGGCTGTAGCGATGCGGCTGATAGGCCATCAGCAAGCGCCGCCCAGGCCAAACCGTGCGAGCCGTCTCGATCACCCGCGCCACTTCCGTCGGATGATGGCCGTAGTCGTCAACCAGCGTCACGCGGGCTTCGCCCACCTGCACCTCGTCCACCACCTGAAAGCGACGGCCGACGCCGGAAAAATCCGCCAGCCCCGCGATGATGGCGGCATCAGGCACACCCTCTTCGGTTGCCACTGCAATAGCCGCCAACGCGTTCAGCACATTGTGATAGCCAGGAATGGCCAGCAGCACATCGAGGGCAGGAAGCCCGCGAGGACGCTGCGCGCGAAACTGCCAGGCGCGGCCCGACGCGATCAAGCCCAGCGCGCGGAAGTCGCTTTCAGGGCCAAAGCCGTAGGTCACCACGGGCCGCCCGACATCGGGCAGTATCGCGGCGATTTCATCATCATCCGCACACAGCACGGCGGTGCCGTAAAAGGGCAGCTGATGCAAAAACTCGACGAACGCCCGCTTCAGTTCGTCGAAGTCGTTGTGATATGTACCCATGTGATCGCGGTCGATGTTGGTGACCACGGCCAGCATGGGCTTCAGATGCAGGAACGAAGCGTCGCTTTCGTCGGCCTCGGCGATGATGTAGCGACCGGCACCGAGACGGGCATTGGTGCCGGCGCTATTCAGCAAGCCGCCGATGACGAATGTCGGATCAAGCTCGGCGGCCTGGAAGATCGAGGTGATCAAACTGGTCGTGGTGGTCTTGCCGTGGGTGCCCGCAATGGCAATGCCGTGCCGATAGCGCATGAGCTCGCCCAGCATCTCAGCGCGCCGCACCACCGGAATGCGGCGCTGCCGGGCCGCAGCAACTTCGGGATTACCCGTATCGATCGCGCTGGACACAACCAGCACATCGGCATCATCTACGAACCGGGCATCGTGCCCGACATGCACGCGGGCGCCGAGCTGCACGAGGCGGGTGGTGGTTGCCGAAGCCGCGAGATCGGACCCCGAGACCTGATAGCCCTGATTGATCAGAACCTCGGCAATGCCGGACATGCCGGCGCCGCCAATACCTACGAAATGGATGCGCCGGATCCGGCCCATCTCGGGTACGTGGTAGAGGGTCGCGTCAGTCATGGACGCTGCGCTCCAGCTGCAGCCGCAAAACCAGCCCGATCATCGCGCAGCTGACGATGATGCTGTTGCCGCCAAAACTGACGAACGGCAGCGTCAGTCCTTTGGTCGGCAGTGAACCCGTGTTGACGCCAATGTTGACCAGGAACTGGATACCCAGAATGAGGCCCACGCCATACGCCAGGAAGCCGCCGAAATAATTGCCTTCGAGAAGTGCATTGCGCCCGAGCCTGAAGATCCGGATCACCATCAACCCAAACAGTACGATCAAGAACAGCGCACCCACGACGCCCAGCTCTTCAGCGATTACGGCGAAGATGAAGTCGTTGTGCGCTTCAGGCAGATAATCGAGTTTCTGGATTCCCTCTCCCAGCCCCAGACCGAATATTTCGCCGCGCCCGAAAGCAATGAGCGCCTGCGTCAGCTGATACCCGGAACTGAACGCGTACTGCCAGGGATCGGTGAAACTGATCAGGCGCTTCATGCGGTAGGGCTCGCCAACGGCAAGCAGCGCGACCGCCGCACAACCGAGGACCAGCAGCGCGAGGAAGTGGCGCAGGCGGGCACCGGCGAGAAAGACCAGAGCCAGGGAAACCGACATCAACACCACCAGCGTGCCGTAGTCGGGCTGAAACAACAAACAGACGCACACCAGGGTCAGCATGGCCAGAGGGCGAATGGCAGCCCACAGCCCCTTGTGAATGTCATCGCGAAACCGAGCCAGATAGCCGGCGAGATATACCAGCAGCAGCAGCTTTGCGAATTCGCCGGCCTGGATGGAAAAAAGCCCTAGGCCGATCCAGCGCCGGGCACCGTTCACCTGCACACCAATGCCCGGTATCAGCACCACCGCACACAGCACGAGCGCGAGCAGCAGCGCCATCTGGTGGCCCTGCCGCCACCAGTCGAGCGGCATCAGCAGCGCGCCCAGAAACGCGACTGCGCCGAGCGCCAGGTAAACCACGTGCCGCACGAGCAGACCATCGCCCTGGGCGACCGACGCAGAAGCCACCATCACCACGCCGAAACCGACGATGACCAGCCAGCTGAACAGCAGGGTGCGATCGAGGCTGCCGCTCATGGCAAAACTTCCACCGCTGCCGCAAACGCATCACCCCGTGCGGCATAGTTGCGGTACATGTCGAGGCTCGCGCAGGCCGGGGCCAACAGCACGGTGTCCCCCGCTCTAGCTGCTTCCGCTGCCGCAGCCACCGCCTCGGTCATCGAGGACGCGTGGCGCACCGGGACCAGATCAGCCAGCGCCGCCTCCAGCAGGGGTGCATCACGACCGATCAGCACCAGGGCTTTGACATGGCGCGCGACGGCCGGTCGCAGTTGACTGAAATCCGCGCCCTTGCCGTCCCCGCCGGCAATCAGCACGAGATTAGGGCCCTCGGAAGCCGCAAGTCCTTCCAGCGCAGCAATGGTCGCCCCGATATTGGTTGCCTTGGAGTCGTTGACGAAGCGCACCCCTCGCCGATCAGCCACAGGCACACACCGATGCGGCAGGCCGGTGAAGGTTCGCAAACCGACCGCCAGCGCCGCCTGTGCGGCTGGTTGCCGCGCCAGATCGACTGGCGCCACCAGCGCCAGGGCAGCGAGCGCGTTCAGGACATTGTGATGCCCCGCTATCGGCAGCTCCGATGCCCGCACCAGCCGGCATGACCCACAGGTCAGCCAGGCATCGGCCACTGCCGAGGCACTGTCTTCATCGTGCGCCGCCTCTCGCACGAGCCCCCAATGGCCGTCTGCCGGCGCATCACTACCGAAAGTGACATGCGCACCCACGCTCACCTGCGGCGTTGTCGCCGGGTCATCGCGATTCGATACTGCGCGCACTGCAGACCGATAGATGCGCTGTTTGGCCTCGATGTAGCGCGCCATGGTGCCGTGACGATCCAGATGGTCATCCGACAGATTCAGAATGGTCGCGCCCGCAAAGGGATATACGCGTAGACGCTCAAGCTGAAAGCTCGAGAGCTCCAGCACCCAAGCGTCATGCGGCTCGATGAGCAGATCCAGAGCGGCTTCGCCCAGGTTGCCGCCCACGCCCGGGTTGCTGCCCAGCGCGCGCAGCAGGTGGCCGGTAAGTGCCGTCACCGTGCTTTTGCCGTTGGTGCCGGTGATGCCATAAACCGGCTGGTGCGCGGCGCAGCCAGAGGCATCCAGGGCATCGAGAAACAGTTCCACGTCGCTGGTGATGCTGGCCCCGGCCTGGCGGGCCCGCTGCACCAGTTCGTGCTCAAGCGCGAGACCCGGACTGACCACCACCCGATCGACGCCGACAAAATCAAACGTCTCCGCCGCCTGTCCAAACCGAAAGGACACATCCGGATGCCGCCCGACCAGATCGGTCTTGGGCGGTATCGGGCGCGTGTCGAGCACCGTCAGGGCATCCTGGCCAGCGAGATGGCGCAGACAGGATTCACCGGTCACGCCGAGACCCAGAATCGCCGTGTGCTGCCGCGGACGCGCGGTGCTGAGCGCCGAAGCCATCATGCCGCCGCCTCCGTCAGGCAGTCGGTGACCACTGCCCGATCGCTGAACGGTCGACGCACGCCGGCGATGTCCTGATAGTCCTCGTGACCTTTACCCGCCACCAACACCAGATCACCGGGGCCGGCGCCGCGGATGGCGGCCGTGATCGCGACACAACGATCCACTTGCTCATGCGCTGGTATCCGACCGGAGAGTCCTGCCCGCATGTCGGCGATGATCGCTTCCGGCGCCTCCGAGCGCGGATTGTCGCTGGTCAACCAAAGCTCATCGGCCACCCGATCCGCGGCGGCAGCCATCAGCGGTCGCTTGCCGCGATCGCGATCGCCGCCACAGCCAAAGACGCAGATGAGTCGACCCTGTGTTCGTGGCCGCAGCGTGCGCAGCACCTGTTCGAGCGCATCCGGGGTGTGGGCGAAGTCGATGACGACCATCGGTCGACCCACCACGTGGTGGTGCTCCATTCGGCCCGGAACCTGATCAAGATGCGCCGCTTCGGAGGCCACCCGGTCAAGCGGCGCGCCGGCATCGCACAGCACGGCCACGGCGACCGCCGCATTGGCCACCGAAAACTCTGCGTGCACGGGCAACCGGAGCTCGGCATCGCCCCACGGCGTGTGCCAGCGACCCGTGACACCCGCGTGGTCGAATCGCAGCCCGGACCAGCTAATGTCGGGACTTTGCGGGCTGTCGGCTCGGCCGTAGGTCAGCACTCGAACGCTCGAGCTCAGGCCGGCCCGCAATTGCCGGCCGAATGCGTCGTCGACGTTCAGTACCGCGAGCTCCAGCGTGGGCCATTGGAACAGTCGCGCCTTCGCCGCACCATAACGCACCATG
>CAZVMA010000062.1:10041-10821 GCA_964628545.1 uncultured Pseudomonadales bacterium
CCATGTCGCCGTGGTAGTCGAGATGATCGCGCGACAGATTGGAGAATGCCGCGACGCGAAACGGCACCGCTGCTACGCGGCCCTGATCCAGCGCGTGCGAGGACACCTCGAGCGCAGCCCAGGTAGAGCCCCCGGCGACCAGATCTGCCAGCGCTCTTTGCACCGTCACGGAATCGGCCGTAGTCAGCGCGGCGCTGGCCAGCGCTCCGACCCTGCCAACGCCGACCGTGCCCATGTAGCCGCAGGGATGACCAACTCGGGACGCCAGATCAGCGACGTAGTGAGCAATCGACGTCTTGCCGTTGGTGCCGGTCACGCCGAAGCAGCGCAATGAATCACCCGGATCGCCGTAGAAGCGCGCTGCGAGTGCTGGAATCCGCTGCTTGAGGTCGGCAATGACCAGTACCGGCACCTGCGCCTGCACCCGATCGGAGACCTGACGCTCGGCCAGCACCGCCACCACGCCGCGGGCGATGGCGTCCTCGATATAGTCGTGACCATCGCGCGCGCTACCGGCAAGCGCCACAAACACATCGCCCGGCTCAAGCACTCGAGAATCCAGGGACAGGTGCCGAGCGACGCGGCCGCGGGCCAGGTGCGCCACGCCGGGAATGACGGGGTCGAGCCACTGATCGATGCGAACGCTCATACCGGCGCGGGCTCTGCGTCGGGACGAACGCCCAGCAGGCGCAGCGCGCCAGCAGCGATGCGGCCGAATATCGGGCCCGAGACGGCGCCACCGCCAATCTGCACGCCCTTGGGTTCGTTCACCACCACAAC
>CAZVMA010000063.1:0-1340 GCA_964628545.1 uncultured Pseudomonadales bacterium
TCTGTCATCAGGTTCTCGGGCAGAGCTCTTCCGGCTTGAAGAAAAAGGCAATCTCACGCGCCGCCGAGGTCGCCGAGTCTGAGCCGTGCACGGCGTTGGCCTCTACCGACTCAGCGAAGTCCGCGCGAATCGTGCCGGGCTCGGCATTCTTCGGATTGGTGGCGCCCATCAGCTGCCGGTTGCGCGCGATGGCGTCCTCGCCCTCCAGAACCTGAACCATGACCGGCCCGGAGGTCATGTAGGACACCAGGTCCTGGAAGAACGGCCGCTCGCGATGCTCGGCATAGAAACCGCCCGCCTGCTCGGTGGTCATGTGCAGCATACGCGCCGCGACGATGCGCAGACCGTTGCTCTCGAACCGCGCATAGATTGCTCCGATCAGGTTACGCGCCACCGCGTCGGGCTTGACGATCGAGAAAGTACGCTCAACAGCCATCGAATTCTCCGAACCAACTTGATCAAATAGCGCCTATCTGATTGATTTATCAAATATTGGCGTGCGATAGAGGGCGCGTATTATACGCGTTTGGATCGATCTGAAAATCGGAAAAATCAGCGCGCCTGCAAACGTCCAACGACGTCAGCGACCCGTCGACCCGCGTGGTCGACATCCGCTTCCGTGCTGTAGCGGCCGAGCGAGAAACGAATGGACGCATGCGCCAGCTCCCGCGGGACGCCCATGCCGGTCAACACATGCGAGGGATCGATGCTGGCGGAGGCGCAGGCCGAGCCCGTGGACACCGCCAGATCATCGAGCGCCAGCAACAGCGTTTCGCCATCCACGCCGGCGAAGCCGACATTGATGATGCCGGGCAAGCGCTGGGTGCGATGTCCGTGCAGCACCGTTCCCGGCACCTGCAGCAGGTGTCCGAGCAAGCGTTCACGCAGGGCAAGGATGCGAGCGTTCTCGCCCTGCATCCCCCGCATCAGGATGGCGCAGGCCTCGCCCATGCCGACGATTTGGTGAGTGGCGAGCGTACCGGAGCGCATGCCGCGTTCGTGTCCACCACCGTGTATCAGGGGCGCCACGCGCACCGGCGGCTCGCGCCGAACGAACAGCGCACCCATGCCCTTCGGGCCGTACATCTTGTGCGCCGACATGGAAATCAGGTCGATCGGCATCGTCCGTACATCAATCGGCACCTTACCCGCGCTCTGGGCCGCATCGGTGTGGAACAGCACGCCCGCTGCCCGGCAGACGGCGCCGATAGCCGCGATATCGTTGATCACGCCGGTCTCGTTGTTCACGTGCATGATCGACACGATCAGCGTGTCCGGTCGCAGGGCGGCCGCAACGGCGTCTGGTTCGATCAAACCATCGCGGCCGGGGGCGAGCCAGG
>CAZVMA010000063.1:1350-4627 GCA_964628545.1 uncultured Pseudomonadales bacterium
TCAAAGCCCTGCGCAGCAAGATGATGGCAGGTATCGAGAATGGCCTTGTGCTCGACCCGGCTGGTCACAATGTGGCGACGGGTCGCGCCGGCGGCCACGCCCTTCAGCGCCAGATTGTCCGATTCGGTCGCGCCAGAGGTCCAGACGATCTCGCGAGGATCGGCGTTCAGCAGCGCGGCGACCTGGGCGCGCCCCTCTTCCACCGCTTCTTCTGCGCGCCAACCGTAAACGTGCGAGCGCGAGGCCGGGTTGCCGAAGTTGCCCTCGACCAGCAGGCAGCCGCTCATGCGATGCGCTACGCGTGGGTCGACCGGCGTGGTCGCCGCATAATCGAGGTACAGCACCTTGCTCACAGCGGCCCCTTCACGGCTGCCTTTAGTCTCCGGCACCTTCGTTGCGGCAGTTCGCTGCTGTGGTTCTGGCTCATCGAAACTTCCGCGGGCTCAGACAATCCGCGCCTCGATGCGCTGGTGCGCATGGCGGCCCAGCAACCGGTTTTGACCGACTGGGCCCTGCCCGGCGAGCAACGCATGCAGCGTAATGCCGCCCAAAAAGGTGTCGATGTGCGTAGAAAGTGCCTGCCACAGGTCGTGCGTCAGGCAGGTAGCGCCATCGCGGCAGTCCGCCGCGCCCTGGCAGCGCGTGGCGTCCACACCCTCGCCCACGGCGGCGATAATGTCGGCAACGGTAATCGCCTCCAGCGGACGGACGATGTCGTAGCCGCCACCAGGGCCGCGAATACTGTCGAGCAGGCCCGCACGCTTCAGCTTGCTGAATAGCTGCTCAAGATAAGCGCCGGAAATTGCCTGGCGGTCCGCCACCTCGGTCACGCTGACCGGACCCGCAGCGCGATGCAGCGCGATGTCAATCATCGCTGTCACCGCGTACCGTCCCTTGGTCGTGAGTCGCATGGTGTTGAGCCCTGCTGGGTCTGCCGCCCGAAAGCGGCGCGAGTATGCGATACCCGACTATTTTGGTCCACTATTCCGCCCGCCGACCCGGCCGCCGGCAGTAGCGATGCGCTATCGATATGACAGGCGACTGCCGCGCTATTGCCGCGAGGGATCGGCTTTCGCGCCCCGCAGTCGCGCGGAGCCAGGCCCGGCCGGGCGACCGCCACGACGCGGATCCAGCGTCGTCAGAACGCCGCGCAGGATCTGCACTTCGGTATCGTCCAGAGCCACCCGCTGGAACAGTCGGCGCAGTCGCGTCATGGTCTGGCCCGGCTGGTCGGGGTCGAGAAAACCGCTCGCCCCAAGCACATCCTCGAGGTGCCCGAGCAGGCTTTCCACATGCGCGACTGTCGCCAGCGGCCGATCCCAGCGCGCGACCGCGTCCGCTGAAGTGCGAGCGGCGCTGCGGTTCTCGGAGAGGGGTTGCAGGCGGGCGTGAGGATAAAGCTCATACGCCACTACCTGCACCGCCATCGCGAGATTCAGCGATGGGTAGGCCGGGCTGGATGGAATCTGCAGGTGCACGTTGCAGCGCTGGAGTTCATCGTTGGTAAGACCGCTCGCTTCGCGCCCGAATACGATCGCGGCCCGCGCGGCGCTCGGCAGCGCAAGCACCTCCCGAGCGGCCTCGGCCGCGTCGCGCACCGGCCAGGGGATGCGCCGCGTCAGCATGCCCGTCCCGACCACCCACTGGCAGTCGGCGATCGCTTCCGCCAGATCTGCGTATTCGACCGCGGCATCCAGCACGTCCAGCGCCCCGGCGGCTCGCCACTCCGCCTGGGGGTCCGGAAACCGGCGAGGCCGAACCAGACGCAGTTGCCCAAGCCCCATGGTCTTGAGCGCGCGCGCCGCGCCGCCGATGTTGCCGGGATGACTGGGTTCAACCAGCACCACAACAACTCGGGCCAGCTGCGCATCCCCTGACGCCGGCGTCGACGACGGATCCTGTTCACTGGGGCTCATATTCCGGTTCCGATTCCCTGCATGCCTGCCGATTGATAGGATGCGCCGCTTCTTGCCGAGACCGAGGCCCGACATGCAGCCCATGGCGAACGTTGCACTGCGCGCTGCGCGACAGGCCGGGCAGATCATCATGCGGGCTTTCGATCGGCTGGACCAGCTGACGATCGAGGAGAAAGCGCACAACGACTTCGTATCGGCGGTCGACCGCGACGCGGAGCGCGCCATTGTCGAAAACCTGCGCAAAGCCTTCCCCTCGCACGGTTTCCTGGGCGAAGAGCTTGGCGCCAGCGAGGGCAGCAGCGAATTCACGTGGATCATCGATCCGCTCGATGGCACGCTGAACTTCCTGCAGGGCATTCCGCACTTCTGCGTTTCTATTGCCGTGCAGAAAGGACGCCAGCTGGAACACGCGGTGGTGTTCGATCCCGTGCGCAATGAGGCTTTTGTCGCCAGCCGCGGCCACGGCGCCCAGCTGAATGACCGGCGCATTCGCGTCAGTACGCGCAGTCGTCTCGAAGAGGCGGTGCTCGGCACGGGACTGCCGCCCGGCGCCATTCCGCGCCACCTCGACGCGTACATGAGCATGCTCAAAGACTTCACGCGTACATGCCGCGGCATCCGCCGCGCGGGTGCCGCCGCGCTCGACCTCGCCTACGTGGCAGCAGGACGCACTGACGGTTTCTGGGAGCTGGCGCTGAAACCCTGGGATATGGCAGCGGGGGCGCTGCTGGTACGCGAGGCCGGGGGCTTCGTCGGCGATCTGCTGGGGGGCGACGAGCACATGCGCACCGGCCACATCGTGGCCGCTAATCCGAAATGCTTTCGGCTGATGGTGCAACAGCTTCGACCGTATCTCGACGAGAGCCTGCGCGAACCGACGATCCGGCTCTGACGCCACGCTCTGGCGCCGTCTCGGCCGCATCGCTTGCCCCAGATCTGGCGCCCAGTCTAGGGCCGCAGCGGCCCTTCTTCGATTTCGCCTTCCTTCACCACCGGTGCCACGAGATCTTCGCGCTTGATGCCGAGGCCAAGCAGCAGCGCAGCCAGCACGTAGATCGACGAGTAGGTGCCCACCACCACGCCAATCGCAAGCGCGATGGAAAACCCGCGAATCATCTCGCCGCCGAAGAACAGCATGGCCAGCACGGTGAGCAGAGTCAGACCGCCCGTGACCACGGTTCGCGCCAACACCTGATTCAGCGAGCGGTTGATGACCTCGGACGGCGACACGCCGCGCAGCAGGCGAAAATTCTCGCGAATGCGGTCGGCAATGACGATGCTGTCGTTGATGGAATAGCCGACCACGGTCAGCACTGCGGCCAACACGGTGAGGTCGAACGTCCACTGGAAAAGCGCGAAGC
>CAZVMA010000063.1:4637-8606 GCA_964628545.1 uncultured Pseudomonadales bacterium
CAGCCGACCACGAAGATGGCGTCGTGCACCAGCGCCAATACGGCCCCGAACGCGAACTGTCGGGCAAACCGAAACAGCACGTACACCATGATCACCGCGATGGAGGCGATGATGGCGACGCCCGCGTCGTCGCGAAGCTCCTGTCCTACCACAGGCCCGACGAAATTGGATTGCCGCAGCGTGACGTCGCCAAAGCTCTCGGTCAGCGTCGCGTGAATGGCGTCGCCCAGGCGCGACTGGTCGCCTTCCGCCTGCGGCGGCATGCGCACCAGCAGTTCGCGCTCGGACCCGACCGACTGCACCACACCGTTGATGTAGCCCGCCTGTTCCAGCGACCCGCGCACGACCACCGGGTCAACCGGTTCTGCAAACTCGAGTTCGACCAACGTGCCGCCAGTAAAATCAAGGCCCAGGTTCAGGCCCTTGAACACCAGCGCACCGAGAAACAAAGCGAGATAGCCAACGGTCACCGCCGAGACGATGCGGCGCGGGCCCATGTAATCGAGATTGAATGTCGGGACCCTCATATCTCGAGCTTCTCCAGCTTGCGATAGCCGTACATCAGGTTGACCACGGCCCGCGTCACCAGAATGCCGGTGAACATCGAGGTGATGATGCCCACCGACAGGGTGATGGCAAATCCCTTCACCGGGCCACTGCCAAGGGAACCCAGGATGACGCCGCCGAACAGCGCGGTGATGTTGGCATCCAGAATGGTGCCGAAGGCGCGGTCGAAACCAGACGCGATCGCGGCCTGCGGCGGCAGTCGCGACACCTCATCCCGCATACGCTCGTAAATCAGTACGTTGGCGTCGACCGCCATGCCGACCGTCAGCAGGATGCCGGCGATGCCGGGCAGCGTCAGCGTTGCGCCCAGCACCGACATGATCGCCGTCATCAGGATGACGTTGGCCGAGAGGGCGATGATCGCGGAAATTCCGAGCAGCCGGTAATAGAACAGCATGAACACGGCAACAAACGCAAAGCCCATCAGCATGGCCTGCCCGCCTTGCCGGATGTTCTCTTCACCGAGGCTCGCACCGACTGTGCGCTCTTCGACGATGAACATGGGCGCCGCCAGCGCCCCGGCACGCAGCAGCAGCGCCAGGTCGCGCGCCTCCTGCACCTCGAGGCCGGTGATGCGGAAGCGGAAACCCAGCGCGCTTTGGATGGTGGCCACGTTGATCAGGCGCCGGTCCTCGACCGTGTACGGCACGACGCGAGAGACACCGTCCTCGACCACGGTGCGCTCGCGCACCTTCAATTCCTTGAACAGGATGGCCATGGAGTTGCCGACGTTGCCCTGGGTGACGTCGTTCATGCGCCGGCCACCATCGCCATCGAGGGTAATGCTCACCTGCGGTTGATTGGTTTCCGGATCAAAATCCTGGGTGGCATCGATCACCTGATCGCCGCTGACGATGCTGGCGCGATCAAGCACCACCGGTCGACCTTCGTAATCGTAAGTCTCGGTTTGCGCCGGACGGGCCGAGCCACCAGCAACCAGCCGGAAGTCGAGGTTGGCGAACTTGTTGATGATTTCCTTGGCGCGGGCACTGTCCTGGATGCCCGGGAGATCCAGCACGATGCGGGAGCGACCAAGACGCTGCACCAGCGGCTCCGCAACGCCGAGCTCATTCACCCGGTTGCGCAGACTGGTCAGGTTCTGCTGCACGGCAAAGTCTTCCAGCTCGGCCACCTTGGCGTCGGAAAGCCGAAGCTGCAGCCCGGGGCGACCATCGACGTCGCGTGTCTGGATGTCGAACCCGTCGAGCTCGGTGCTGATCAATTCCTGAGCGCGGTCGCGGGCCGATTCGGACTCGAACGGGATCCGCAGCATCCGCCCGTCCAGCCAATCGCGCCGCGTGTACCGCACGCGCTCGCGCACCAGCAGGTCGCGAATCGCCTCGACGTTGTTTTCGAGTCGATCCCCAACGAATTTATCCATGTCGATTTCGAGCAGAAAGTGCACGCCGCCGGACAGGTCAAGCCCGAGCGTCATCGGTTTCGCGCCAATGTCCTGCAGCCACTGCGGGGTGGTGGACGCGCGATTCAGCGCGACGGTGTAGGCCGGCTCTGCGCCGGTGTTCAGCGCGGCCGCAACCACGTCCCGCGCGTGCAATTGCGCGTCGTCAGTGGTGAACCGAATCACGCCGCTGTCGCCCTCGATGGCCGCGCCGATCACCTCGATGCCCGCTTCGCGCGCGGCCTGTACGCCTCGCTCGAGCGTCGCCGCGTCAATGGCGTTGGACTCGCCAATACCGCGTATCTGTAGTGCGGGATCGGGCTGAAACAGGTTGGGAGCGGCGTACAGTGAGCCGATGATCATGATCAGGATCAGCAGCATGCTGAGCCCGACCGAGTTGCGATTCAGCGGACGCTGCGCTGGCTGGCCGAGACCCAGCAGGCGATCACCGACCAGGCCGGACGACCGAGCCACCGTCAGGACTCTTCCAGCGACTTGATCGTGCCCTTGGGCAACGTGGCGCCCACAGACGATTTCTGGAAGCGCATCTCGACGTTGTTGCCGATTTGCAGCTTGATAAAGCCTTCTTCCACCTTCGTAACCACGCCCACGATGCCGCCGGCGGTGACCACTTCATCACCCTTCTGCAAGCCCGTCATCAGAGCCTGATGCTCTTTGCGACGCTTGCTTTGAGGTCGCCACAGGAGGAAGTAAAAAATCAGGACGAACCCGCCCAAAAACAGCAGGTTGATCAGCCCGGCATCGGGCGGTGCGGCGGCGTCGGCCGCCCACGCAGACTCAAACAGGTTCATCGGCGGCGGTCCAACCAGCGCGTAGGGTGCTCGCGAGGCTGCGAAATGTACCCGTTTCAACCGAGGCGCGCAAACGGGCCATCAGCCCGTGGTAGTAAGCCAAATTATGCTGCGTCATCAACATGCTGCCGAGTATTTCTCCACATCGATCCAGATGGTGAAGGTAGGCGCGGGAGAATTTTCGGCACGTGTTGCAGGTGCATTCCGGGTCCAGCGGCGCATCCGCCGCGCGATGACGCGCATTGCGAATCTTCAGCGTGCCGCGGGACGTGAAGGCATAGCCGTTACGCGCATTGCGAGTCGGCATCACGCAATCAAACATGTCGACGCCCAGCTCCACACCCCGCACTAGATCCTCGGGCGTGCCGACTCCCATCAGGTAGCGGGCGTGAAGGGGCGGCATGCGCGGCGCAATGTGTCCAAGCACCTCATCCATCTCGGTCTTGGTCTCGCCCACCGACAAGCCACCGATGGCGTAGCCATCGAAGCCGATTTCCAGCAACCCCGCGAGGCTCGCGTCACGCAGCCCCGCGTACATTCCACCCTGCACAATGCCAAACAGCAGCCCCGGGTCACGCTCGCCGCCCGCCGGCGCCTCCCCGTAGGCGCGTCGGCAGCGCGCCGCCCAGCGCAGGGACAGCTCCATCGAGGCCCGCGCTGCCTTCTCGGTCGCCGGATACGGCGTGCACTCGTCGAACACCATAACGACATCCGAGCCCAGATTACGCTGGACGTTCATGGCGATCTCCGGGGTCAACGCGACCCGATCGCCGTTGACCGGCGAGCGGAACACGACACCCTCCTCGGAAATCTTTCGCAGGTCACCAAGACTGAAGACCTGGAAGCCGCCGGAATCGGTGAGGATCGGGCGGTCCCAGCACATGAACCGATGCAGGCCGCCGAGCGTCCGCACCAGGCTATCGCCCGGACGCAGCATGAGGTGGAAGGTGTTGCCGAGCAGTATTTGCGTGCCCGCCGCGACCAGGTCGTCCGGCGTCATCGCCTTGACCGTGCCGTAGGTGCCGCACGGCATGAACACGGGGGTCTCGACCGACCCGTGCGCCGTGTTCAGCCGACCGCGCCGAGCCGCGCCGTCGGTCGCAAGCAGCTCGAAGGCGGTCATGCGCGGCTGCCCCCGACCGAGATTGCGTCGGGCAAATCATCCATTCGGGACAGGAACATGGCGTCTCC
>CAZVMA010000063.1:8616-10741 GCA_964628545.1 uncultured Pseudomonadales bacterium
CGTAGCTGAAGAATCGATAGCCCTCGGCGACCGCCGCACGATAGGCAGCCAGCACCCGACGCCGGCCGGCAAAGGCCGATACCAGCATCAGCAGCGTCGAGCGCGGCAGGTGAAAGTTGGTGATCAATGCATCGACCACACGAAACGGGAATCCAGGCGCGATGAAGATGTCCGTCTCGCCGCTGTCGGCTCGCAATTCGCCAGACGATTCCGCGGCAAGAGCCGCAGCCTCCAGCGTACGGACCACCGTGGTGCCCACTGCAACGACCCTGCCGCCGCGCTGGCGGCAGCGCTGAATGGCCGCAGCGGTTTCCTCCGATACCGCATAGCGCTCGCTGTGCATGCGGTGCTGCGCGATGTTGTCGACACGAACCGGCTGGAACGTTCCAGCGCCCACGTGCAGCGTGACTTTGGCCACCTCGATGCCTGCGTCGGCCAATTTGGTCAGCAGCGCCTCGGTGAAATGCAGGCCTGCAGTCGGCGCCGCGACCGCGCCGGGAACATCGGCGTAGACCGTCTGGTAGCTCGCGACATCCGCTGTATCCGCCGCCCGTTCGATGTAGGGCGGCAGCGGCACTTCGCCGATCGCGGCCAGCACGTCATGTACCGGACCGGGAAAGCGCAGGTCGTAGAACTGTTCCTCGCGCCCGATCACTTCGAGCACAACATCACCGGTGCGCAGGCATCGCCCAGGCTTCAGCGGCTTGCTGACCCGCACCTGACATCGGGCAACGGTTTCCGAAAGCACGCGTTCGAGCAGAATTTCAGCGCGTCCGCCCGAATCCTTTTCGGCGAACACCCGCGCTGGGATCACTCGAGTATCGTTGAGCACCAACAGATCGCCCGATCGCAGCTGCGAGCCGATCTCGCGGAACCGGCTGTGGGTCAGATTTTCTCGACCCACAATCAGCAAACGGGACGCATCCCGCTCGGCAGATGGTGCCTGCGCGATGCGATCCGGAGGCAATTCAAAGTCGAAATCAGCAAGCTGCATTGGCGGTACCGACCAATGGGGGTCGACATAATACGCGCACCGCATGCGAACGGTACGCTGCGCCTATTCCTCAGATGCGGTCCGATTCACTAGAATGGCGACGCCCTCATGCCCGAGTGGCGGAATTGGTAGACGCAGTGGACTCAAAATCCACCGCCTTAAAAAGCGTGTCGGTTCGACTCCGACTTCGGGCACCAACATCAATCGCCCTGCCCCTGGCCAGCCTGGAACTGATCGCCCTGAACGCGATCCAGGAACGCGCGCGCCCGCGCCGTCTGCCCGGGCAAGTAGTGATAGCCATCGGCGACAAAATGCACCTCCGCTTGCGGCACCGTGCGCGCCAACCGGTCGCGGGTCTCGACTGAATCCAGCAGCACATCACGGCCACCCACAATGACCAGCATGGGCACCGCAAGCGCGGCGAGCGCGGCGTCGTCCAAGCGCGGGATCGCCACCACCCGCGGGGGAAACGCGGCGCTGATGGTAGCCATCATGCGGCTGAAGGCCTGTAAGCCCGGCGGTGTTTCTGCCGGCGGCGGCCCGAAGATCAGGCGCATCAGCTGATGCTTGCCCCAAGAGCCCAGCAACAGCAGCGGCAGTGCTTTCAGCAGCAGATTCTTCTGGCGACCGATACCGGCCGGACAGAACAGCAACAATGAGGTTACGCGACCCGGACGGCGGTGCGCGTAATCAAGCGCCAGCCAACCGCCGAGCGACGTTCCGCACAGACCAGCGCGCTCGATCGCCAGCGCCGCGAAGACGTCATCGAGCCAGAGCGCGTGACGTTCACCATCGAGCGGCGGGCGCACCGGGGCGCTGAACCCGGCCTCACCAATCATGTCGACCAGAAACAGCCGGTATCGCTCGGCCCAGAGCGGCACATCCGCCAACCATGCCGCCGAATTCGCCTGGGACCCATGGAACAGGACCAGCGGCGGGCCATCGGGTCGCCCGCACTCGATCACGAACGTGGGCCCCTCGCGCGTTTCCAGCTGATGCGTGGCCATGGGTACTGGCCAACCGGCCAGCACCGCGCGGTAGGCCTCGGCTACGGCGTCTGCTTGCCCAGGCTTGCGGTACACGCTCGCTCGACCCAAGTCGACGGACTGGCGGCGCGCGGTCTGGGCGTGA
>CAZVMA010000064.1:0-10717 GCA_964628545.1 uncultured Pseudomonadales bacterium
GGGGCCGTAGAGGGGCTTGCGGGCGCCGTGGGCACCTGGATCACCGCCGTGGTCAATCCGGACGTATTGCGCTGGGTGTTGGGAGTCGGCTTCATCGCCATGGCGGTGTGGGTTCTCATTCCCGACCGCATCGACGAGGAAGACACCCGCATCGCGCAGCGTTTTGGCGTCTTCGGCGCCACGCTCATCACGTTCTTCCTGGCCGAGATGGGCGACAAGACCCAGATCGCCACCGTAGCTATGGCGGCCCACTACGCGATGCCGGTGCTCGTGGTGATCGGCACTACGCTGGGCATGTTGATCGCAGACGTGCCCGCCGTCTTTGTTGGCGACAAGCTGGCCAACCGCATCCCGATGCGCCTCGTGCACGGCATCGCCGCAGCGCTGTTCGCGCTGCTCGGCATCGCCGCGCTCGCGGGCTTCGGGTCCGGACTTGTGGCTGACGCCGCGGCCGCGACCTCGACCGCGACCGCGACCGCGAAATCGACAACCTCCCCGGGTTCACCGGTGACCGCCCCTGAGTCGGAAGTCCCCGCGACGCCAGATGCAGGGGTACCCGATGCCGGGGTAGACGGCGGCTCGACGCGAGACATCCTTGCGAGCACCAGCTGGGTTCGAGTCGACTTCGATCGCGACGGGGTCACCCGCACGCTGACCCATGGCTTCGCCGATCGCACCACGGACAGGCCGCTCACCGCGGACGACCCCGCGCGCGTTGCATCCATTTCCAAGCTGGTCGTCACCATCGCCGTGCTGCGACTGGTGGAATCGGGCGATCTGGCGCTCGATCGGGACGTTTCGTCCTATCTCGGCTGGACGCTGCGGCACCCGGCGTTCCCGACCATTCCGATCACGCTCGAGCTGCTGCTGTCGCACCGCGCCGGGCTCAGCGATGCCGGCGGTTACGTCGGTCACGCCCGAACCGTGCTGCGTCAGCAATTGTCCCAGCAAGAGGCCTGGCAGCAGAAGCAGGCGCCCGGAACCGGGTTCGAGTACGCCAACCTCGGCTTTCCCGTGATTGCGGCCGTCATCGAGCGCGTGACCGGCGAGCGCTTCGACCGCGCCATGGCGCGCCTCGTGCTGACACCGCTAGGCCTCGACGCTTGCTTCAACTGGGCGTCGTGCCCCGACGCCGCCATCGCGCGCGCGGCCGTGCTGTATGACTTTACCGGCGCCGTTACCCTCGATCAGCTGAACGGGCAACGCCCAAGCTGCCCTGTGCTGGCAGCGCCGGACGGCAGCTGCGCTCTTGATAATTGGCGCCCCGGCATCAACGGGGCGCTATTCTCGCCGCAGGGTGGCCTGCGGGCTTCGGCGAACGACCTCGCCCGCATCGGCCGACTGCTGCTGAACGGCGGCGAGCTCGATGGGGTGCGCCTGTTGCGCGCGGAGTCGGTGCAGACGTTGTTTCAGCCGCGCTGGACCTTCAACGGCCACAACGGCCGGACGACGGAATCCGGGGCGACGCAGGGGAACCTGTTCTGCCGCTACGGGCTGGCCACCCAGACCCTGGCCACAGCGCAGGCAGCATGCGCCGACAACCTGTTCGGCGATGGCCGGGCCCGGGTCGGTCATGCCGGCGATGCCTATGGCTTGGTGTCCGGGCTCTGGCTCGATCGCGACGCGGGCACTGGCACGACGTTTTTCGTGATTGGCGGCGACACCCGACTGCCGGGTGCCCACTCCGCGTTTTATCGCGTGGAAGAATCTGTCGTCCGGCAATAGGGCTCGCGTAGACTGCCGCTCGACGATGGTCCCCGGAGCTTCCATGCCGCCCGCACCCTGTGGTCACCGCTCGGCCAACACCGCCAGAACCACGGCCCCCTACCCGGCCAACCGCACCCGAAACACGACCTCATGCCGGCCAGCGCGAGCGCTGGCGCTGGCCGCCCTGTTCGGGATGTTGTCGCCCGCGCTTACCGCTTGGTCTGCTGTTGGCGCCGAGCCGCAAACCCGACACGGCCAGCCACCCGCCGAAGTTCGCCAGTGCCAGGTGCGGCCGCTGAACATCTTGCTCACCAACGATGACGGGTATGACACCCCGGGCATCATCGCGCTGCATCGCGCGCTCGCCGCCGCCGGACACGCGGTGCGGCGCATTGCGCCCGAGACCAACCAGAGCGGCGGCTCTGCTTCGCTCAGCATCCGGCCGGTGACCGTCACCCCGAAAGGCAACGCCGACTTCCCCCACGTCTATGCTGCAGACGCAACGCCAGCCACGACCGTGCTGCTGGGCCAGGCCCTGTTTGCCGACCAGGCCGTAGACCTGATCGTGTCGGGAATCAACGCGGGCGCCAATCTGGGTCCGGCCACGCCCATCTCGGGCACGGTAGGCGCCACGATCGCCGGCCTGCAGCTGCTGAACCCACCCGTGCCGGGTATCGCGGTCAGCACCGACCCGCTGGTGACAGACCCCGAGCACCCGGACAACCTGGCCCACGCAGCAGGTATCGCCGATTTCACCGCCCGGTTGATCGAGCGCCTGCAGCAGCGCCACTGTGGCGCGCACCCCGTGCTGCCGCCGAATGTGGCCCTCAACGTGAATTACCCACCGCGGGCGCCGGAGGCATTGCGCGGCGTGCGCTGGGCGTCCCAGGGCGCAAGCGGCAGCTTTGCACTCGCCTTCGAGCGCGCCGCAGACGGCCGCTTCGTGCCCCGCATGAGCCCGGTGCCAGATGCCCTGCCTGATCCCGCTGGCGACACATCACTCTACGCTGAAGGCTTTGTCACCATCGTGCCGATCGACGGTGATTACACGGCGACCCAGGAAACACTGACCGGGGACGATCTCGGCGGGCTGGTGACCAGTTCAGATTCGTCATCGGTTTCGTCATCGGCTTCCTCATTGACGCCGTCCGTGCTCGCGTACCCCGAGACGAAACAGATCCCGGTGACCCTCGACTATCACGGCACCCCGATCACCGATCCCTACCAGTGGCTCGAGTCCCTGGACGATCCCGCTGTCGGCGCCTGGGTCGAAGCCCAGAACCGGGTGACGCGTGACCACCTCCGCGGCCTGCCCCTGCAGACGCATTTCAACGCGCGGCTGACGGAGCTCTGGGATTTCTCGCGCACCGGGCTGCCGCAGATCGAAGCCGGGCAGCTGTTCTACAGCCAGAATGCCGGGCTTGAGCGCCAGGCCCCGATCTACCGGCGCAGCGGTTCGGGTGGGGCACCTACGCTGGTTCTGGACCCGAACGCGATCTCCGCGGACGGCGCCGTGTCGCTGGCCAGCTGGTCGCCAGCGCCAGACGGCCAGCACCTGGCCTACGGTCTTGCAGAAGGCGGTGCCGACTGGCGCACGCTGCGGGTGCGCAACCTCTCGACCGGGCAAGACCTTGGGGACCGCGTCGCCTGGGTGCGCTTCTCGGGCATCGCGTGGACCCGCGACGGCAAGGGCTTTTTCTATTCCCGCTACCCGGAACCACCAGCGAACAAAGCGCTGGAAGCAGCGCTGAACCATCACGCTGTCTGGTATCACCGCATTGGTACGCCCCAATCCGAGGACATCCAGATCTACGCGCGCCCTGACCTGCCGAGCTGGGTGATGGGGGCTGCGGTGACCGAGGACGGTCGCTATCTGCTGATCATGATGTCGGAGGGTGCCGGCAACCGGAACCGGCTCTACTACGCCGACCTCGGCGACCCGCTAAAGCCGCGCGTATCGGCCCCGGTGCGGGCGCTGATCGAGACCGACGATGCCGAATACGCGCCCATCGGGTCAGTCGGCAGCACCCTGTATCTGCGCACCGATCGCGGATCTCCCAACCGCCGGGTCGTGGCGCTGACGCTGGATTCCGCCCGCAAATCCGCCAGCAGCGAAGACCTGCGGACGGTCGTTCCGGAACGCCGGGAGGCGCTGGAATCCGTGAGCCTGATCGGGGGCAAACTGGTGGCGCAGTATCTGGTCGACGCGCAGAGCCGACTCGAGCTGATCGAGCTCGACGGCACCTCGCTAGGGCCCATACCGTTGCCCGAGACCGGCACGGTCAGCGCCATCAATGGGCGCGGCGATACACCCGAGCTATGGTACCTGTTCAGCTCTCCGCTGGCCCCCGCGACGGTCTACCGCCATGACCTGCAGACTGGCCGGAGCACGCCCTTCGAGGCGCCGGATGTCGATTTTGATGTCTCGCCGTACGTCACCACCGCCGGCTTCGCCACGGCGCCCGACGGCACCAAGATCCCCTACTTCATGACGGCGCGGCGCGATCTGCCGCGGAACGGCAGCCATCCGACCATGCTGTACGGCTACGGTGGCTTTTCCATCTCCATTCTGCCCACGTGGCGCACCGACGTGCTCGCCTGGCTGGAGCTGGGCGGTGTCTGGGTCACCGCAAGTCTGCGCGGGGGCGCCGAGTACGGAGAGGCCTGGCACGAGGCGGGCATGCTGGCGCGCAAGCAAACCGTCTTCGACGACTTCGTGGCGGTAGCGGAGCATCTGGTGCGCGAGCGTGTCACCCGCCCGGATCGGCTGGGCATCATGGGCGGGTCGAACGGCGGCCTGCTGGTCGGCGCCGTTATGAACCAGCGGCCCGATCTGTTCGCGGTCGGTCTTCCCGCAGTGGGCGTAATGGACATGCTGCGCTTCGACCGCTTCACCGGCGGACGGCTGTGGGTCAGCGAGTATGGATCGGCGACCAACCCAGACCAGTTTCCGATCCTGCGCGCCTACTCACCGCTGCACAATCTGCGTACGGGCACCTGTTACCCCGCTACTCTGGTGATCACGGCAGACCACGATGACCGCGTGGTCCCTAGCCACTCCTACAAGTATGCCGCCGCACTGCAGGCCGCCCAGGGCTGCGCCCGCCCGACGCTGATCCGCGTGGAAACCTCGGGCTCGCACGGCTACAGCCCCACCGACAAGCTGATCGCCGAGCGCGCCGATCAATGGGCGTTCGCGGCGGCCGCCGTGGGTCTGTCGCCCGCGCTCGAAACCACTGGCGGCAGCGGCGGGAACGGGAAGAGGGACGGGAAGCCCTAGCAGGCTCGGTAGGACGATGCGGCCAGCTGCCCACCCAACGACACGCGTTGCCATGGTCATCGACCCATGGGCGTATCCTTTCAACGGCACGGTGGTGTCCGCGCAGCGCTTCGTCGGCGCGCTTGAGCGACAGGGCTTTGAGTTTGAGCTGCTGGCGATCGACGGCGCCTGGCCGGCCGAGGCGCCGCGCGGCACGCTGTTTCCGAAACTGTCGGTCCCCGGCTGCAACAGCATCATCGATCGCATGCGTGCACCGCTGGCCCGCCCTGTCGCTGCCCGCATCGAGGCAGCGCTCGACGGCGCCCATCTGCTGCACGTCCAATACCCGTTTTTTCTGGGATATGCGGCGATCAGCGCTGCGCAACGGCGCGGACTGCCGGTGCTCTGCTCGTTTCACGTGCAGCCCGAAAACATCCTGAACAACCTCGGGCTGACCCATCCGGTCTGGTCTCGCGCCCTATATCGACTGTTCGTCGCCGCCTTCTACAACCGCGCGGACGAGGTGATCGCGCCCTCCGAAATGGGCGCCAGACTGCTTCGAGCCGCGGGCGTAACCCGTCCGATCACGGTCCTCTCGAACGGCGTGCCGGATGCGTTCTTCAGCCCGCACGCGCCGCCGGCGAACGCCAACGCGCGCGTCCGCATCTTGTCCATCGGGCGACTGGCGCGCGAGAAACAGCACGAAGTCGTGCTTCAGGCGGTCGCCGCAAGCCGCCACCGCAGCCGCATCGATCTGCTCATCGGGGGGCTGGGGCCGCAAGAGCCAAAGCTGCGCGCGCTGGCGAGAAGTCTGGGCATCGAGGTCGACATCCGCTGGCTCGACGCTGGCGCACTCGCCGAGGCCTACCGGTGTACAGACGTGGTGCTGCATGCCGCCACTGCCGAACTTGAGGGGATGTCGGTGATCGAGGCAATGGCCGCCGGTAACGCGATTGTCGTCTCCGACTCACCGGAGAGCGCCTGCGCGCAATTCGTCACCGATCCTGCCTCGCGCTTTCGGGCCGGGGATCCCGGCGATCTGGCTGCCCGCATGGATCACTGGCTGGATGACGCCGAAGCGCGGGCGGCCAGCGGCGCCGCGAACCGTCATTGGGCAGAAACCCTGCGGCATCAGCATCTGGCCCAAAGGTTGGCGGACTGCTATCGCAGTCTGGCTGCCAGCCGGCAGCACACTCGGACAGGAGAGCGAACGTGAGCACGATGCTGGGTCGATGGGTCGCCGCGCTGATTGCCATATCCGAGCGGCACGCGCGCATCACGTTGGCGCTGATCGTGGCGCTGACGCTTGCTGCCGGCTGGGTGGTCTGGCGTTACGCCGCCGTGGATTCGGATCTGGGCAAACTGATCAAGCCATCCGGTGATGTCACCTGGTACGCACACAACGAGCGCTACAAAGAGGCCTTCCCGGAGCAGCAGCAGACAGCGGTGGTGGTGGTCTCGGGCAGCCACGCCCCGAACGTCAGCGCCACCGCCAGGTCGCTGGCGCAAGCATTCCAGCAGGCAGGCGGGTTCGATTTCGTGTTCGCGCCGACGCAGACCGAGGATCAGCGACGCCGTGCCCTTTACTACCTGTCCGAGGAAGATCGCTCGAACTGGCTCGCAGGCGCGCAGTACGACGTCATGATGCTGAACGCGCTGGGCGGCCAGTTTGACCTCTCGACGCTGTTGCTTGCCTGGGTCGATCACCAGCAGACCCGTCCGGAAGTCCCATTGCCAACGCTGACGGATAGCCTGATCGCCGCGCTGCTGGCGACGGACACGGCCCCGGATCGATTGGCGCGTGACGTGCGAACGTGGCGACATCTCGAGCGGACCGACGCTGGGCCGCACTATGACCTGATCGTGCTGAAAGGTCCGCAGGATCACGCCGACAGACAACCGAACGCGGCGCTGGTCGGCCATATCCGCAGCGTGATCGAAACTGTTCCGACCCCTGAAGATGTTGCGGTTCGCCTGACCGGCGAGGTTCCGCTCGCCCATGAGGAGATGACCGATGCACTGGACGGCATCGGCATCGCTGGAACCCTGTCGCTGGTCATGCTGGCGCTGATACTGGGTCTCGGCATCCGCAACCTGCGGATCATCGGCGCCATCTTTGCGCTGCTGGGAGTGGGCACGGTGTGGACACTCGCCTATGCCACGCTGGCCGTGGGCAGCATGAATACGCTATCGCTGATCTTTGTGGTGATGTTCTTCGGGCTTGGTGTCGACTTTGCCGTGCACCTGGCGCTGGCCATGCGCGACCAGGGGCCCAGCGCCGGCCGAGCGGTCGGACCATCGCTGATGGTCTGCATGTTAAGCACGGCCATCGGTTTCTTGGCTTTTGCGCCCACCGACTATCACGGACTTGCCCAACTCGGCGTCATTTGTGCCGGGGCCATGGCCATAGCCACCGGTCTGGCGTTTACCCTGCTGCCTGCGTTGTTCGTCTTGTTGAACGTTCCGCAGGCGACCAGCATTGCCGCCGATCATCCGACTCACGATCAAACCCCTGCCGTGGCCGCCGCGTCCGGCGTGCCGCTATCTGCCCGTCTCATTTTGGGGCTGACGCTGGCGCTGGCGCTGCTGGCCGGATGGCAAGCGCGCGGGGTGGAATTCGACTACAGCGTGCTGGCGCTGCGGGATGCCGAGAAAGAGGGCATGCAGACGCTTCTGGAACTGCAGGAGCGCGGCATCAGCACCGACTACAGCATCGTGACGCTGGTGCCGGATGACGCCGCAGCGCGCGCACTCCGGACAGCACTGCTGAAACTGCCCGAAGTGGGCGCGGTGCAGATTCCGGGCGATCTCGTGCCGGAGAATCAGGCTCGCACGCAGGCTTCGCTCGCGCCGTTGCGCGCCATGCTGGCGACATTGCCGCCACTTCCAGTTGATCCATCAGACACCACCGCCCGGCAGACGCCGCCTTTCGAATCGGTCTTGCTGGCGCTCGGCCGTCTGGCGGACGGCTCGCAAACGCCCAAGGTTCGGCAAACCGCTGCGGCACTTCGCGATCGGGTTGCGTCGTTGGTCGACGATCGCGCCAGCCTCGCCGGCATTGATGCCGCCCTCGGGCGCGCGATAGCGAACGATACCGAAGACCTGCGCACCCTCGTCATGACGGAACCGTTCACGCTGAGCGAGCTTCCCGCCGACCTGCGCGCCCGCTTGATCGACCCTGAGGGACGCCATCTCGTGACCATTCAGCCTGCCGGCGCCATCGCTACGCACGAGAGCACAGGACAGTTCATCGAGGCCGTCGCGGCGCTGGTGCCGAACTATGCCGGCCGCGCGGTGGTCGAGTGGGGCGTGGGCGAGGTGGTGGTCACGGCATTTCTGGAAGCCGTGGCGCTGGCCGTCGGCGGTATTGCGCTGCTGCTGATCGCCTACTACAGGGGTCTGCTGCTGCCGCTGTGCGCCCTCGTCC
The DNA here is from genome assembly GCA_964628545.1 of uncultured Pseudomonadales bacterium. Classification (GTDB taxonomy): domain Bacteria; phylum Pseudomonadota; class Gammaproteobacteria; order Pseudomonadales; family Azotimanducaceae; genus UBA7803. The sequence continues at coordinate 8,394 of CAZVMA010000064.1, forward strand.
CGCTGACCTTGACCACGATCTTCACCTTCGCCGGCATGGTGCTCTCCGGCATCGACTTCAACATGGCCAACATCCTGGTTGTGCCGCTCATCTTCGGGCTCGGCGTGGATAGCGGCATTCACGTTATCGACCGTGTTCGCCACGGCGGCGGCGTGCGGGCGATCTACACTTCATCGACCGCCCGCGCAGTGATCATCAGCGCGCTCACGACCATCGGCACATTCTTTTCGCTGTCCTTCAGTCCGCACAAGGGCGCCGCGTCGATCGGCCTGTTGCTGACCGGCGCCATATCGCTGATGCTGGTGATCACGCTTGTGGTGCTGCCCGCTTTGCTGCAGCTGCTGCCACCGCGGCTGTACTTGGAACCCCAGCGAAACCAGGGCGCCGACTGACGCCGGGAGCGCGCTACATGATCGACCACGGCGACAGGCATGCGGACACAACCAGGTCGACCGTCGATCAGCTCACCGTCGACCCCGCCATCGCGCCCTATCTGCGCGATCCGCCGAGGGTCTCTTATGTAGAGCCCCACGACCCGCTGCTGCGGCGCATGCTGGCCGCAGGACTCGAGCGCGCCTGCGGTCGCCAAGCGCTGGAGGCGCTTTATCAGCAATGTAAATCAAGCTCGCCGGCGCCAGTCGATTTCTTTCGCACCGCGCTCACCACCGCCGGCATCGAGATCGTTCTGCACGGCTCACCGCTGATACAGGTGCCCCCGAGCGGACCGGTCGTGTTCATCGCCAATCACCCGTTCGGCATTGTCGATGGACTGGTGCTATGCGAGCTGGCGCGTCGCGCACGCGGCGAGTTTCGTATTCTGCTGCATGCCCTGCTGTGTCAGGACCGCGATCTGGCCTCATTGTTTCTGCCGGTGGATTTCAGCGGCAGCGACATCGCCACGCGCACCAATATCCGGTCTAAACAAGCGGCAGAACGCGCGCTGCGCGCGGGCATTCCGGTGCTGATCTTCCCGGCTGGGGGGGTGTCCACGCGCTCGCGATTCGGTTTCGGTCCGCTGGCCGATCTGCCGTGGACCACGTTCGCGGCCAAGCTGATAGCGCGCACGCGCGCGACTGTCGTGCCCTGTTTCTTTCATGGCGAGAACAGTCGTCTGTTTCACGTTGCCAGCCACATCGCCGCGCCGCTGCGGTTGGCGCTGCTGCTGCACGAGGTCCGGCGACGACAGGGCCAGCCCGTGCACGTGACGGTGGGCGAGCCCATCCCGTTCGAGGCGCTCGATTCGGGGCTCGGCCGGGCCGCCCTAACCGAGCAGCTGCATCACATCACCTGGGGTCTCGGCAGGGCCTGAAGCCGGCCCAAGAGGCGGCGCAGGTCGCCCGTAGCCGCCTGCACCCATGACTGCGCGGCCTACTGGCGTCGGCCACCACCGCCACCGCGACGGCCTCCCCCCTGGAAGCCGCCGAACGATCGACTGCTTGCCCGATCGCGCTGGGCACTGCCTTCCGTGCGGGCAGCCCGGTCGCGGTCGAGCTGGGAGAAATCGCTGCTTCGAGAGGCCGAGCGGTCGCTCGCAGACGCTGATCGCTCGCCCGTTCCGGCGGTCGTGCTGCGCTCACCCGCGCCACTGCGCTCAGCCGAGGTGCTGCGCTCGCCGCTTGACTGGGCAGAGGTTGCCTGCGCAGAGCTGGACTGGGCAGAGCTTGACTGGGTAGACGTCGACGGGGCAGAGGTCGACTGAGCAGAGGTCGCTGGTGCGGAAGAGGACTCGAGCGACGTCGATTGCGAAGACGCGCTCTGTCGGGTCGATTCCGCGTTCGCCTGCGCGGATTGCGCGCGCTCGGAACTCGCAGGATCAGCCGACGACCAGGTACCGTCCTCGTAGGTCTGCCAGCCCTCGTCGGTTTTCCGGTAGACGTTGCCGTCCGAACCGGCGTATAGGTCACCGTCCTCGGTTTGCACCACACCCGCACTATTGCCTTGGCCGTCGGTGGCGCCGACCCCCTTGGCTCCGGAGCTGGACGAAAAACCACCCGCTGCGCCCTCAGCGCTGGCCTGGCTGCGGGTATTGACGGTCTGCTCGCTGCCGCTGAACGTGCTGGAACCAGTGCGCGTGCCCGATTCCCACGACTGATCAGTACTGCCGGCGATACCGCTGTTGGCGTTGTACCAATCCGCGCTTGCGGCGCCGCTGTTCGAATCCCAAACGGCACTGCCCTGCACGTAGCCCCCGGTGCTCGGGTTATAGGCCGATACCGCGCTGGCGCCGCCGTTCGGGCCATAGACCGCGCCGCGCTGTGCCCAGGCACCGGTCGCCGGGTTGTATGCGGTGCCGCCGGCAGCAACACCACCATACGGCCCGTAGA
>CAZVMA010000065.1:0-6847 GCA_964628545.1 uncultured Pseudomonadales bacterium
GATCAACGTCGCAGAGCTGGCCGGGCTGCGCCCGCCGTTCGGCGAAAAGATGCTGAAGGCGCTGCGCGCCCAGATGCGCTGAGGACGATTGCATTCATGTCCGATGCTGCCGCTGTGGAGTGGTTTCAGCGCAATGGCTACCTGGTCGTGCGCGGATTCTGGCCGGCTGCAAAGTGCGCGCTGATCGAGCGTGAGGTGCGCGAGGCGCTGGACCCAGTGCTGGGCCCTGTGGAGTACGAGGCGGAGGTGGGTTATCCCGGCGCGCCGGTGAATCGCAGTGCGCCCGGTGGCGATACCCCGCGCCGGCTGTTGTTCGCCTACTCACGGTTTCCTGCGCTGCGTCGCTTCGCCATCGCCCCGGCCCTGCGTGGCTACCTCGCTCCGCTCCTGAAGGCAGATCCGGGGTCGAAAGGCGTGCAGGCGGACGAGCAGGGCAACGATGAGGTGCTGCTATCGCAGTGCCACCACAACTGCGTCATGACCAAGGCGCCCGGGTTCAGCAGCGCAACGCTCTGGCATCAAGACGTGCGCTACTGGTCGTTCGCCGAGCCGGCGCTGATTTCGGCTTGGCTGGCGCTTGGCGCCGAGCATGCGGGCAACGGCGCGCTGCAGGTCATTCCTGGCACGCATCGCGAGGCCTTTGGTCCTGAACGACTGGATGACCGCAAGTTCCTCCGGCCTGATCTGCCCGCTAATGCGGCCCTCATCGCCTCCGCATGCACGATCGAGCTGGCGGTTGGCGACCTGCTGTTGTTTCACTGCCGCACGTTCCATGCGGCCGGCCGCAATGCGTCGGACGCGGTCAAGCTGTCACCGGTCTTCACCTACCGCGGCGGCGCGAATCCGCCGCTGCCGGGCACGCGCTCGTCCGCGTACCCCGACATTCCGCTCTGAGGTGGTTCGCATGCAGACGGTCGAGCCCGGAGACGACGTCGACAACTTCCGCGCCGCAATGGCGGACGTGGCCCCGCTGGCCGCCCGCGTGGTGCAGCGGGTGCTGCCGAACGTGGCCGGGGTGCCCGAAATCACGCCGGCGCAGCAGGAGCGGCGCGAGGCTGCGCTCGGCGACCGCAAACCGAAGGTCGACCCCAATTTCCTGACGCTGGGTGAGGTGCCGCCCCTGCATCCGCGCGACACGCTGGCGTGGAAGAAGGACGGGGTTCAACACGAGGTCTTCCGCAAGCTCAGAGGCGGCAAATACCCGATCGACGGTCAGCTCGACCTGCACCGGCACACGGTTCGCGAGGCCCGCTCGGCCCTGTACGGCTTCATGGGTACCGCGCTTGCGCGCGGCTGGCGCACGGTGCTGATCTCCCACGGCCGCGGCGAGAACGGACCGACGCCCGCGCGCATCAAGAGCTACGTGGCGTTTTGGCTGTCACAGGTGCCCGAGGTGATCGCGTTCCACAGCGCTGCGCCGCACCACGGGGGCACAGGCTCGGTGTACGCGATGCTAAAGAAGACGCCCGAAGCGCGCGAAAACGCGCGCGAGCTGCACGGTCAGAAGGGTGATCCGGGCGCGTGAGTGTGGCGCTGCTCAGGGGCAGCGAAACACATTGAATTCCTGCGTCCCGTTCTGAACGGCCGTGGCGGGCACGATGACGTTTCCGCCCAGTCCGCTCGACTCATTGCGGGCCAGCACAATCAGCTGTTCCTGAATCTTGCCGGGCGCCAGAGTGTTCAGCGTCTTGCTTGGGATGGAGGACGTGACCCGGCCCACCAGCTCGCAGCCGGACACGCCGGCATCCGTGGCTTGGCGCACCCCCGCGCCAGCGGCGGTGAGTTTGGTCCCCACGCAGCCCGCAAGCGTTGCGCTGACGATCAGCAGAGCGGTGGTTCGGACGAACAGTTGTGTGCGTTGCTGAGTCATAGTCTTCCCTTATCGAGATCCAGTTTGCCGCGCGCCAGATTCAGCCGCAGAACGTCGCTGCCACCTTCCGCGAGACGAAGGCTGCGGACCTGACGGTACAGTATCGAGAGCGGGTGATCGTCGGTCAACGCGTGGCCGCCCTCCAGCTGGATCGCCGTGTCAACGAGCTGGCCGACGGTTTCGGTTGCGTGCACCTTGCAGGCAATGGCCTCGTTCACCACGTTCTCGCCTTGATCCGCCAGCCGCGCCGTTCGGTACAGCATGCTGCGCGAAGCAAACGCGGCGATGCGCAGGTCGGCGTAGCGCAGACGCACCCCCCTCCTTGTCGCCGCGGGGACGCCCGGAGCGGTCCGGAGTCTTTAGATGCGTCGTCAGGTGGTCGATCACCCAGCGCATCAGACCGACGCACTGCGCTGCGATCAGCAGCCGCACATCACCAATCTGGCGCATGGCGCGCGGCATGCCCTCGCCCGGCCGCCCGATCAGGTGGGTGACCGGCACGCGCACGCTGCTGAACAGGAAGGCGGCATGGTGACTGCCGTCGAGCGAGCTGAACCGGCGCGTCAGCGTCACGCCGGCTTGGTCGGTATCGATCACCAGCAGCGCCGGGCCCTGACCCTCAATCTGTACCAGGGCGTTGATGAAGTCGGCTTCGGCCCCGCCGGTGATATAGGACTTCTGCCCGTCGACCACGAACCAGTCGCCTTCCAGCCGGGCTCGGGTCGGGAACGGCGCATCGTCAGGTTCGGTGAAGCCGAACCCGCCTCGCTTGGTGCCGGCAAGCACCGGCACCAGATGAGAGCTGCGCAGCGGTTCCGGCACCGCGGCCAGAACCCCGGGCCCCGGCCCGAACACGGCGTCCAGATGTGGCGGATTGGTCGCCGCCAATTCGTCGCGCACCACGGTCAGCGCCAGCGCGCTGGCTGCGGTGCCGCCGAATTCTCGCGGTTGCGTCATGGCAAACAGACCCGCGGCGCGCGAGGCGGCGATGATTGCGGGTCGCGCCTCGGCAGAAGACAGGTTCCGACGGGGCAGCAATTCGTCGCGCGCAAACGCCTGGGTTGTTGTGGCCAGCGCGCGCAGTTCAGGGGTCAGTTGTTCGGGCATATCAGGACACCGCAGGCGCCACCAGTATGGCAACGATCACGAACAGGCACAGGATCATGCCCATTACGCAGTAAAAGATCAGCGATTCACGTCGGGCGCCGCGGGCGATGTACGCCACCACCTCTGCCTCGCTGCGCGCCGCCATGGATGAGGTCAGCCGATAGCGGGTCACGCCATCGGGTCGCTTCGGCAGGCGCACGAACAGCTCCGGCGCTGCGTCCAGGCAGCGCGTGACGTCCGCGAACGGGATGCCGGTGTGCCGGCTGATCTGGGTGGGGTGCAGGCCGACGCCCGGATGATCGACGAAGCACTGGTACAGATCGAGCAGTCGTCGGGTGCGCCCCCGAAACCGGAACCCAATCGGCAGCAGCTGAAACATTGTTGGTGTGACTCCGCGGCACTCTGGCTGGTCCGAGATCGAGGCAGTCTAGCCGGGTTTGCGCGCGAGCACGACGGCGCGCGTGGGCGCTGGCAACCCTTCGATCGTGCGCGTAGGGTCGGCCGGATCAAGCGCCTCCGCGAGCGAGTCAAACGTCATCCAGTGGGTTTGCCGCTGTTCGGCGACGGTGGTCACCGTGATGTCGACCACCTCTGCGTCAACCAGACCCGCCGACTGCACCCAACCGGCCAGCGTCTCGGGTGTGGGCACATGCCACACGTTGCGCATGCGCGCATAGCGCGGCGGGGCCATCAGATCGGCCGTCCGGGTAGTCACCAGCGATTCGAGCACCAGCGTGCCTCCCGGCATCAGACACTCCGCCAGCGCGGCCACGTGCGCGACTGGATCGCGTCGGTGGTACACCACGCCCATGCTGAGCACGACATCGAATGGTGTGGCCGGCAGTTCCTCGAAGCGCAGCGGCAGCACGATGTTGCGCGCATCATCGGTGTAGTGAGCGATGGCTTGGTGCTGCATGCAGAACAGCAGCGTCGGATCCACGCCAACCACCAGATGCGCGCCAGCGTCCAGCAGCCGCCAGCCGAAGTAGCCGTTGCCGCAGCCGACGTCCAGCACGGCGGCGTTCTCGATATTGTGTCTCGGCAGATGCGCCGCGACGCGCGACCATTTCCAGTCCGAGCGCCACTCGGTGTCGACGTGCACCCCGAAGAGCGAAAACGGGCCCTTGCGCCAGGGATGCAGCGCGCGTAGCGCCTCGCTCAGCCTGCTGACTGCCGCAGAATCCGCTATGCCGGTCACGGTGATCGTATCGCCGTACCGCACGTGCGCTACCGGCAGGTCCGGCAAACTGGCGAGGGCCGCCTGCCATGCGCGCATGTCGCCGTGACCATCCGGCCCGAGCCGCTGGCGGATCAGGTGCGCAAGCGGACCGTCCGTGCCGCCCCAGTGGGGATAACGCTCGAACAGGTGTGCCCACGGGGCAGTGAGCGACGGCATGGCGGATCAGGGCTCCAGCAGGAACGCGGCCCAGTTCAGGCACCGGTACCAGGTGTGCACGGTGCGAAATCCGGCGGCTGCGAACAGCGCATGATGGGCGCGCTCGGTGGCCACCGGCATCACCCGCTCGAGCGCGCTGCGTTTGCCCGCGATCTCGAGTTCGCTGTAGCCGTTGGCGCGCTTGAATGCCAGGTGAGTGCTGTCGTAAAGGGCCTGCTGTGCCGGATCGTCCGCGCTCACCTTGCCGGATATCAGCAGGCAGCCGCCTGGCAGCAGGGCCTGATGAATGCGGGTCAACAGCGGCAAGCGGTCCGGCAGCGGGATGAACTGCAGCACGTAGTTCAGCAACACCACCGCCGCGGGCGCAAAGGGAAGTGCGCGAACATCGGCGAGCGTAAAGGTCACGCGCGGATCGCTTACCCGCACGCGCGCTTCCGCGATCATGGCCGGCGCATTGTCGATCGCATGGATCTCGGCAGGGGTGGTGCCGAGCCGGTCCAGCACCGCCAGCGTGGTCGCGCCCAGCGAGCATCCCAGATCGTATACGCGCGTGCCAACACCGCCCTGCACGCGCTCGGCTGCGATTAGTCCTGAGAGGGGAACCACGGTCTCGTAACCCGGCACCGACCGACGAATCATGTCGGGAAATACCGCGGCAACCTGTGTGTCGAAAGCGAAATCCACCAATGCGCGGCCGGGATCGGCAAACAGCCGGTCGCTGCCGCCGCCCTCGGCAGAGCCGGTTTGTTCCGTCGCCAAAGTGCTGGCGCTCAGGTTGCTGCGCGGCAACGGTTCGTCGCGGCCGGCCGGATCATGTGTCATCGAATCGTCGCGTGTGCGTGCTAAAGTCGGCGGCTGTTTCAATACCGCGGCAAGCCGGCATTTAAGCATGGACGCGCAGGCGCTCACCAATCCCGAGCTGTTTATCAACCGCGAGTTGTCGATGCTCGAGTTCGATCGGCGCGTGCTGGCGCAGGCGCTGGATGAACGGGTGCCGCTGCTCGAGCGGCTGCGGTTTCTGTGTATTGCCAGCTCGAATCTGGACGAGTTTTTCGAGATTCGCGTGTCCGGACTCAAGCAGCAAGCGGTGTACGCGCCAAGCCAATGCGGCCCGGACGGCTTGTTGCCGCGCGAGCAGCTGGCGCGCATCAATGCGGTCGGTCGGACGTTCGTGCACGAGCAATACCGGATTCTGGGCGAGGTGCTGCTGCCCGCGCTGGGCGCCGAGGGTATCCGGCTGCTTGGCCCGTCGCAGTGGACTGTGCGCCAGCGACAATGGCTGCGCCGTTTCTTCCATCGGGAACTGGCCCCGATCCTGAACCCCATCGCGCTGGATCCCGCGCACCCGTTTCCCCAACCCCTGAACAAGAATCTGACGTTCATCGTCGACATCAAGGGCGAGGACGCGTTCGGGCGCGAGATCAGCAAGGCGATCGTGCAGGCGCCGCGATCGCTGCCCCGGCTGGTCGTGGTGCCGGAGAGTCTGTCCACTGGCGGGCACGAATTCGTGCTGCTGTCCTCGATCATCGAAGGCTTCATCGACGATTTGTTTCCTGGCGTCGGCATCCTCGGCTGCTATCCGTTTCGGGTCACCCGCAACAGCGACCTCATGGTTGACGAGGAAGAGGTCGATGACCTCCTGCGCGCAGTGCAGGGTGAGCTGTCTTCGCGCCGATTCGGCGACGCGGTCCGGCTGGAGTTGGCAGATGATTGCCCGCAAGAACTCGAGGACTTTCTGACCACCCAGTGTCATCTGACGGCGGATGAGGTCTTTCGCTGCCACGGGCCGGTCAACCTGGTCCGATTGTCGGCCCTCCCTGATCTGGTAGACCGCCCCGACCTCAAGTACCGCCCGTTCAAGCCCGGTCTGCCTGAGCGCCTGCACCACGATGAATCGATGTTCGACGTCATTCGCCGCGGCGATGTGCTGCTGCATCACCCATTTCAGTCGTTTACCCCGGTACTCGATTTCCTGCGCGAGGCGGCGGCAGACCCGGCCGTCGTCGCGATCCGCCAGACCCTGTACCGCACCGGCACCGACTCGCTGGTGGTGGAAGCACTGACTCGGGCGGCCGCCAGCGGCAAGGAAGTGCTTGTCGTTATCGAGCTGCGCGCGCGTTTTGACGAGGAAGCCAACATCGGTTTGGCCAACCATCTGCAGAAGGCGGGTGCGCAGGTCGTATACGGTGTCGTCGGCCACAAGACCCACGCCAAGATGTCTCTGGTGATCCGCCGCGAGGGTCGGGTACTGAAGCGCTACGTGCATCTCGGCACCGGCAACTACCACGCCGGTACGGCGCGCGTGTATACCGACTATGGGCTGTTCACGTGTCGACACACGCTGGCGCTGGATGTCCAGCGCCTGTTCCAGCAGCTGACTTCGCTGGGGCGCAACGCCAACTTGCGCACCATCCTGCAGTCGCCGTTCACGCTGCATCGCTCGATGCTGACTTTCATCGATAATGAGATCAGCG
>CAZVMA010000065.1:6857-10507 GCA_964628545.1 uncultured Pseudomonadales bacterium
AATTCGCGTGCGCTCCATTGTCGGCCGATTTCTCGAGCACACGCGTGTGTTCTGTTTCCATAACGGCGATCCGCAGGTGTATCTGTCTAGCGCCGACTGGATGGGCCGCAACTTCTTCAGCCGAGTTGAAACCTGCTTCCCGGTGCTGGATCAGGTGCTGTCCCGACGCATCCAGCAGGAGCTGGAACTGTATCTGGTCGACAACACCCAGGCCTGGCTGCTGCAGTCCGACGGCAGCTATGTGCAGGTGGTACCGGACGGCGCAGAGGTGTTCAGCGCGCAGCAGCACCTGCTGGAACAGCTGGCGGCGCCGTGACCCCGGTGACCGGTACGCGCTAACAGTTGTTGATGCGCAGAATCACGCCGGCGGGCGCCAGAAACTCGGCTTCCTGCGCCAGGTCGAGGCGGGTCAGGGGATGCCGGCGCAGCCAGCTGTCAGGCAGCGAGAGGCATAGCTCGCGTTCGGTGACGGTGAGCTCGGCGTGCGGCAGTGGGCGTGAATCGCGGTTTCGGTGCAGTACCGCCGAGAGCCGCAGCAGCACCGCGAGGCGCAGGGTGCGCTCCGCCTCCGGCCCGCTGAACTGGGGCTCGCTGACCGGAAATTTGCGCCGGTGCGCGCGAACCAGCGCCGCAATCTGACGTTGGTCGCGGCTCGAAAACCCCGGCATGTCCATGTGCTGCAGCAGATACCCGCCATGTTTGTGGTACTGGGTATGTGCGATATCCATGCCGATCTCATGCAGGTCTGCGGCCCAGCCCAACACCAGCTTGTCCACCGGGTCAGCGAGCCGCCAGCGACCCGCCACCTGCGCCAACAGGGCAAAAGCGGTCTCGCGCACCCGACGGGCCTGCTTGGTGTCGATGTGATAGCGGTTGACGAGGTCGCGCACGGTATGTTCGCGGACATCCTGGTGCTGCGCGCGCCCCAGCAGATCAAAGATCAGTCCCTCGCGCAGGGCCCCGGTGGATACCTGCATGCGCTCGATGCCGAGGCGCTCGAACACAGCGGTCAGGATCGCCAGCCCCCCGGGAAATACGCCAGCGCGCTCGGGCGGCAGACCGGGCAGCGTCAGCGTGTCCAGGCTGCGGGCGGCCAGCAGCTGGCGGCGGATCTCCTCGAGACCGGCGCGCGTGATCGCGGCTTCGTCGATGCCCATCGCGGCGAGTATCTCCTGGGTGGCCAGGATGGTGCCTGAAGCGCCGATCGCGGTTTCCCAGCCCGATTCTTGATAGGCGCGCTCGATCGGCTCGAGCTCCTGTCGGGCGTAGTTCAGGGCGTCCTGAAATTGTGCGGGCCGCAGGCGGCCGTCCGCGAAGCAGGTGCGCGTCAGGCCCACGCAGCCCATGAACAGGCTCTCCATCAGTTCGGGCTGGAAGCGTCTGCCCACGATCAGCTCGGTGCTGCCGCCGCCAATGTCGACCACCAGCCGACGATCGTGTTCGTCCTCGATTGCGTGACAGACGCCGAGGTAGATCAGCCGCGCTTCTTCGCGCCCGGAGACAATCTCCACCGGGTGGCCAAGCGCGGCACTGGCGCGCTGAATGAAAGAGCCGGCATTGTTGGCGCGGCGCAATGTGTTGGTGCCGACCACCCGCACGTTTCCGGGCGGCAAATCGCGCAGTCGCTGTCCGAAGCGCTGCAGGCACTCCAGCGCTCGCTCGGCCACGCGCTCATGGAGGTTGTCTTGGTCGTCCAGCCCTTCGGCAAGGCGAACCATGTCCTTCAGTTTGTCGAGCACCTGAACGCGCCCGGCATTCACCTGGACGACCAGCAGATGAAAGCTGTTCGAGCCGAGATCGACGGCTGCCAGTTGCTCCGGGTGGTCGTCGTGGAGCTGGAACAGGGTCTCGGGGGGCACCGGCAGTCAGTCCGGCAGCCCGAGCACGCGCTTTGCGATGACGTTCAGCTGAACCTCGCTGGTGCCGCCCTCAATGGAATTGGCCTTGGAACGCAGCCACTGGCGCGTCGTGCCGAGTTCGCGCTCCTCGAAAGCCGGACCTTCCCAGCCAAGTGCCTGGGTACCCATGATGTCGAGCATCAGCTCGTACTTGCGCTTGTTCTGCTCGGTGCCGTAGTACTTGAACAGGCTGGCGAGGTTGCCGTCGCTCTGGCCGCTGCGGGCTTCCTCGCCCGCGCGCGCCAGCGTGAGCTGGAAGGCGAGGTCATTCTGCCGGTGCCGCAGTACCTGGTCGCGTACCGCAGCATCGGCAATACGGCCGTCCTGATCGCCCAGGTATTCGCGCGCGGTATCTTCGAGCCGCCGACCAGAGCCGCCGAGCGCGGACATCCCGCCGATGCCGGACACCATTTGTCGTTCGTGCTGTAGCAGCCGCTTGGCGATGGTCCACCCCTGGTTCAGCGTGCCGACGAGATTTCCCTTCGGCACCCGCACGTTGTCGAAAAAGGTCTGGCAGAACGGCGAGGCGCCGCTGATCAGGCGAATCGGCGAGGTGGTGACGCCCTCGGAGGCCATGTCGAACAGCAGGAAGCTGATGCCCTCGTGCTTGGGCGCGTCCGAATTGGTGCGCACCAGACAGAAGATCCAGTCGGCCTCGTCGGCATAGGACGTCCAGATTTTCGCGCCGTTCACCAGGAAGTAGTCGCCGTGGTCCTCGGCCCGGGTGCGCAGGCTGGCAAGATCGGAACCCGACCCGGGCTCCGAGTACCCCTGGCACCAGCGAATCTCGCCGCGCACGATCTTCGGTAGATGTTCGAGTTTCTGTTCGTGGCTCGCGTACTCGAGCAGCGCTGGCCCGAGCATCCAGATGCCGAAGCTCTGCAGCGCCGGGCGCGCGTTGATGCGTCGCAGCTCCTGCTGCAGCACCTTGTCTTCGGCAGCGCTGAGGCCGCCGCCGCCGTACTCGCGCGGCCAGGTTGGGCACGTCCAGCCGCGTTCGGCCATGCGCTCGAGCCAGATTCGCGAGGCCGGGTTGGCGAATGTCTCGCGGCGTCCGCCCCAGACCGTTTCCTTCTCGGGCATTGGGGTGCGCATCTCAGGCGGGCAATTTTCGGCAAGCCAGCCGCGCACATGCGCGCGGAAATCGTCCAGGGCAGTGTCGAGGTCGGACATCCGGATTCTCCGATGCGAAGCGTGCGCCATTGTAATCCATCGGGCTCGCCGAATTGGACCGCGGTCAAGCTTGCTTCGGTGGCGCGTTCGGATAATGTGCCGGCTTTTCCGGAGGATCATCGATGAGCGCGAACATTCTCGAATCCCTACCGGTCGGTGAACGCGTCGGTATCGCCTTCTCCGGAGGTCTCGACACCAGCGTGGCGGTGCACTGGATGCGCGCCCGCGGCGCCGTCCCGTATGCCTATACCGCCAATCTCGGCCAGCCGGACGAGACCGACTACGAGGATATTCCGCGCAAGGCGCGGCTCTATGGTGCCGAGCAGGCGCGGCTGATCGAATGTCGGCCGCAGCTGGTGGCGGAAGGCATCACGGCGATCCAGTGCGGCGCGTTTCATATCTCCACGGCCGGGGCGACCTACTTCAACACCACGCCGCTCGGACGGGCAGTGACCGGCACCATGCTGGTCATGGCGATGAAGGACGACGGCGTCGACATCTGGGGCGACGGCAGCACATACAAGGGCAACGACATCGAGCGCTTTTACCGCTATGGCCTGCTCGCCAACCCCAGCCTCC
>CAZVMA010000066.1:0-3521 GCA_964628545.1 uncultured Pseudomonadales bacterium
CCAACTCGAACTGGCCCATCAGCGGCCACCCGGTTGCCAGCGGCGCCTGCCGCATCCGGACATCGTGTTCGGTGGTGGCAGACTGGATTGCCTCGAGGTCGTAACGAGAGCGCGGGCCGCTCACCGGCACATGTTCCATACCGGTCAGCTGGTAGTTGAAGTCGAGGTGATCGGCACCCGCAAAGTTGTCCTGGTTGTCCTCGTGATCGAAGGTCCAGTAGTGCGAGCCGGGCAGCACGGCGGTCGGACCCATTTCCGGCGTAACGGCCTGCGGGAAATACAGCAGTTCGAGCTGGATTGGCTGGTGGTGACGCGTCCAGCGCGCGTTGTAGGGGCCGTTGTCGTCCTTGTGCCAGTGCTGGTCGTAGGCTCCGCTCAGGAACGGGGCGTTGTGCGTGAACGGCACGATCGCAAAGTCAGGCCCTACCAATGCGTCGAGCGCGGCCAGCAGTCCGGGTGCGCGCAGCACCTCCAGCACCGCGGGCACAGATTGGCTGCTGATGGGCGCGCGAGCTGCGAGCAGGGCGCGCTGCGTGGTCAGGATCTGATCGTGACGCTCAGCCGGAATACCGAGCGCATCCGGGCCCAGCACGACCATCCCCGTAGTGATGAAGCCCGAGGTCACGTAGCGTGTTGTGCTGAAGCCCGCGTCTGGGGAGCTGGCCGGGCTGTCCGGCTCGTCATTCTGTTTACCGGCGCTATCGGACGTCGGGGTGTGCAGCCAGTCGTGCGTGGGCTCGACCATGCCGTTCGACCGCGGGCGTCAGGAAGACCGCGGCGACAGGCGGAACAGATACACCGCGTCGATATCGTCGCTGCGCGGCGATACGCTGTACTTCAGCTGGTAGGCCGCGCTGAAACGCGCGAACTCGGCGTCGGTGGTGACGCGCTCGGCGCGCAGCTCGATGATGTCATCGCCAAAGCCGAGCCGGACCTCTGGGTTCACCTCGATGTGCTCGACCCAAGTCGTCCGATTCTCCCCCGCGTGCACGTACAGGTGTCCGTCGGTCGCGACCACCCACAGCTTCACGGAGTAGGGGCTTTCCGGGCGCGTTTCCAGACGGATGACGTCGTAGTCGTCGACTGCGGACAGATCAGCGGGCACGGGCACCACGCTGCCCGCGAGCGGACCGCTGGAGAACGGGATCCAGTCCGACGAGCAGCCGCCGAGCAGCAGCATCAGGGTGAGGGCCAGGGCGCGCATGTCAGCGGGCCGCCCAGCTGGGTCGCGCCGCCAACTCGGCCCGATAGCGCACGATATTCGGCAGCTCGAAGGGCAGCGCCAGTTTCACCGCCGCGGCAAAGTCGAGCGTCACGCCAAGGGTGATGTCGGCGATCGAAAACTGCTCGCCGGCAAGGAATCGGCGCGATGCGAGCGATGCATCGAACAGGTGGAGCGCGCTGGCCGCGTTCTCCTGCGCGATCTCGCCCCATTCGGCGCTGATGCGCTCGCGGTCCTTGTAGAACCCGGTGAGGTTGCGGAACGCCTGGGCGCACGGCATCAGGAAATTCAGCTCGGCGCGCCGGTGCCACATCTCGATTTCCGCGCGGCTGCGGGCGTCGCTGCCGAAGAGCGGTGGCTCAGGCTTCAGCTCGTCGAAATAGCGGCAGATGGCCACGCTTTCCGAGATGCAGGTGCCGTCATCCAGTTCCAGCGTGGGGATACGCCCGAAAGGATTGCGGGCCCGAAATTCGGGCGTCAGATTCTGGCCGGCGCGCAGGTCGACCTGCACACCGGGCACTTCAATGCCCTTTTCGGCCAGAAACACCCGAACCCTACGCCCGTTGGGCGCGCCCCTGGTTTCGTTGATGTGCACGTGTTCCCCCTTGGTCGGGCCCTCAACGTCCGCCGGTCGTGCTCGGCGCACCGGCGCGGTCGAGCCACTGCTCGACGGTGAGATCGGCAACACTGCCATGACCGGGCAGCGGTAGCACGCCCTTTTCGTCCATCAGCGCAACCATGGCGTCCAGCCGGGCAACGGGATCGGAGATGCTGAGCACTGCGACCAGCTGCTCGATCAGCGTTGGCGCATCGACGCCCGCGCGCAGGGGCAGGCGTCGCAGACGCGCGTTCTCCAGCAATTCGGTGTACACCGCCGTTAGAGCGGGGCGAATGGTCTGGAACTGGGGTGCGAGATTGCTGGTGTCCTGATCGGTGCCTTGCTCCCAGGCGTGCCACAGGAAATGACTGCCCTGGGCGCAGGCGACGGAGTCGTAGTCTGAGTTGTAGTCCCCCGAAGCCTCGCGCTGGAACCACGAACGGTCAGTGCACATGTGGTGCGAGATGCGATCGGCATACGTATGCAAATAGATGCCGAGCTTCGCGAACGGCACCTGGTGAGGCGTGATGTAGCCTTGGAAGCTGCGGTCCGTGGCCAGCACCGTTCCGCGCTCGTCGTCATTGATCTTGAGAACGCCCAGCGTGGACGAGAACGGAATCGCGAGCTGCGAGACCCCCTTGGAAAAGAAGTTCTGCGGGCTGTTGAGCACGCGGTTTCTCGACTCGCACGGTCGGGTAGCGTTGCCGTTGTTTGGCGCGAGGATACCGCCCACGCAGGCGTTCACGCGGCGATCGAAAGCCCAGTCGCGCATGTTATTCACGACCAGCTCGAAGGGCGCATTGACGTCTGATCGGTAGTCGGTGGGAAAAGCCGTTTGCGGCAGCGGCTCGCCATCGGGAGAGAATCGCGCGTGCAGGTGCAGCAGCATGCCGCCCGACTCGTCGTTGAACTTGAAGATGCCGCTCATGATCTGCGTGATCACCAGACATCGGCGCGCCATGCCGCGACCCCAGGTCGATCGACATTGCTCGATCTCGGTATCGCTCAGCATCTGGGCGCCGGCTTGATCGAACGGGTAGTAGTCGGTCTGATCGGCGGCTTCGTTGTAAATCAGCACTTGGTACGCCTGCCAGGGCGTATAGCCGATCATTTGCGCCATCAGGTAGGTAGCATCGCCGTGCACAAGGCTGCGGCCGGAAATAATGCTGTTGCTGCCGGTAAGTCCGCTGACGCTGTCGGCCGTCGCGGAGACGCGGCATGCAAGTTGGGCATTCGGTGGCAGGTAGCTGGTGCGGCAGATCTGCTCGACGCCAATACAGTTGCGAATGGGCGGCTCGCCGGAGGCGGGGTCGTTGAAGCAGACGTCGACGCCGAAGGCGTTTGCCGTTGAATGACCCAGCAGCAGGCTGGCGGCGGTAGCGACTATAGACAAGAGCTTGCGCACAGCGATCTCCGGGTTAAATCTGCGTCAAGCGTAATTGAATGGCAGTATTTTTGATAGACATGCGGTGCGCCCGGGGCACTGCCGTTGTTCGGCAGTGCCGGACGTGCCGGAATCTCGCGCCGCGACCCGCGGCGGCGGGTTCGGCGGCCGAGCGTTATTGCGCGGAACGCTTGCGGGTGCCGGCGGGTTCGATCACGTCGATACCCGTATCGCCGCCCTCAATGATCGACTCGACGACTTCCGGTGTCGGTTCCTCGATGCGGGTCGTGCCTACTTCCGTGGTCAGATTTCGGCAC
>CAZVMA010000066.1:3531-5704 GCA_964628545.1 uncultured Pseudomonadales bacterium
AGCGGTGGGTGCGGGCGTAGGCGCGGGTGTAGGGGCAGGCGTCGGGGCAGGCGTCGGGGCGCCCGCCGGTCATGGTCGTATAGACCGGCTCGCCGATCGTGCTGCCGTCGCCAGCATCGCCGCCGCCGACACCGCCGGAGTCAATGCCCGCGCCACCGCCATCGGGTTCGACGACTTCGCCGCCGTCGCCGACATAACCGGTTCCTGTATCTCCGGTTCCGGAATCGCCGGCACCCGCATCGCCCGTGCCCGTATCGCCGGTACCGGTGTCGCCGGCGCCCGCGTCGCCCGCGCCCGCGTCGCCGCTATCAACAAATTCCTCGGGTGGCGGCGCACCGTCACCACCGTCGGTGGCTTCCTCGGCGTGAGCCATAGCGATGCTGACGCTGGCGGCCAGAGCCAGCAGCACAAGGTTGAAGGTGCGCATGATTGAATCTCCGTTGCTCGGTTGAAAAGAGGCCTGGCGGCCGCGCCGACCGCGCTGGGTTCCAGGTACGACCGCCCCCTGATGGCCAGCGGTCAGGACACGGCTCTCCTGCTGCAACACGCGTCTGGCAGCGGAAAGGTTCCCGATTGCGCGCGGGCGCTCTTGGGATCGTTCAGGGTGCATGTTGCGCGCCGTCAACGCCGCCACTCCAGGCCGGCGAGTACGGTGGTGCGGTCATAGTCGTAGTCTGGCACGTTCGACTGGTTGTCCTGGTACCGGTACTCGACCAGCAGGGTCACGTTCCCGGGCACTGACAGGCGCAGGGCCAATCCGAGCTGCAGCAGGTCATCCTCGCGGTCCGTTGTGAGGCCGTCATCCGAGTCGTAGCGGCTGTTGCGCAGGCCGGCGCGGGCGGTCGCCAGCAGACCAGGGCGCAGTGCGCGACTGAGACGCAGAAACGGGCCGTGGCGATGGGGCGCCTGGCCGTAAATGATGTCGGCCTCCAGGTCGTCCGCCTGGCCGCTCTGTTCGTATTCCCAGCCCACGCGCACGGACATGCCCGCGAGATTGCTGTCGTGCGCCAGCATGGCGCGCTGGCGTCGACCGTCCAGGTAATCGAAATCGCCCTCAGCCTGCATCTGGGCGGGCTGATAGCGCAGGCGCACTGTACCCGGCCCCAGGCGGTGCTCTGCCTCGAGGCCGAGGCCTGTCGACTGCACCAGGCTCAAGTCGCGAAGCAGGATGGATGCGCTCTCGAGCGCTGCGGCAAGACGCCACCCAGCGGGCTGCCAGGTTTTGCGCAGGGCCAGCTGCAGTGAGCTTTGGTCGAGCGCGTCATCGGTTTCGTAATCGCGGCGGTATAAGGTCGCGATCAGGTCGTACTCGCCTTGCCAGGGCAGTGGCGCCAAGGCCTGTGCGACCAGATCGGTGTACGCGGCCTCGGGATCGCGACCCGTGATCACTACGGATTTGTCGAGCCGGTTGCGATTGTCGTCGAACCCGAGCCCGGCCATCACATAGGCGCGCACGGGCCGCGCCGCGGCCTCGGGGCCCAGCCTGCCGAGCGCGGCGCGCGCCAGATCGCCAACTCGCCCGGAATCCGCCGCCGCGGTGGCGAGCAGAGCGCGAGCCTGCGCCAAATCGTTCGTTTGCGCTGCGATCAGGCCGAGGTGGTAGTGCGCGATGGTGCGCATGCCGTCGTTGTTCAGTAGCTGTTCGAAGCCGACGCGAGCGCCTGCGAATTCGCCGAGCCGGTAGCGCGCCAGCGACAGGTTGAAGATCACGGCTGGATCGTTCGGAGCCGAGGCAGCGGCGGCTTCGAACGCGGTGCTCGCCGCGTGAAAATCACCGCGCCGATAGGCATCAACGCCCTCCGTCATGAGCGATTCGACATCGCCGGCCGATACTGTAGTCGAGGCTTCCGCAGCGACCGGCACATCCGGGGGGCGGGCGTCGGCGGGCAGGGATGCCAGCAGCGTCACCAGCATCACCAGCACCAGCATCACCAAAGGCATCCGGATCACCCCTGCCGCTGCGGGCATCGGCGGGTGATCAGAAATGGGTGCAGCGGCTTTCGGCATCGAGAGAGTCCCGCAGAGTGGCAGCGCCGCGCGGGGTCGCTGGTTGGTGTTCGGGCGCGCATGATCAATGAGCGATTGTGCGCCATCAAGCTGACGCGCGCGTCCAAGCGCGGTACACGCTCTGCGCGCGGTTTCGGTTCCATCACCGCGTCGCCATTAAATCCAT
>CAZVMA010000066.1:5714-10261 GCA_964628545.1 uncultured Pseudomonadales bacterium
GCGAAGAGATTTCGTTGCCAACGAAGTCCGGGCACTATCGCGTCTCAGGGCACGCGCTTCGCCAGCCTCGCGAGGTGCGTGGGGTGGGATGGCTACCGGCAGCGCCATGCCCGGCCTTCAAGCGAGATACCCGAGATGTCCAAGGATCAACGGCGCAACACATTCTTCATGGCCTTTGGGGCACTGGGCATTGTCTTCGGCGACATCGGCACCAGCCCGCTCTATGCGCTGCATGAGGCGAGTCAGGCGCAAGGTCTGCCGGACGGCGATATCGCCACGCTCGGCATCATGTCGCTGATCTTCTGGACGCTGAACCTCATTGTCAGCGTCAAATACCTGCTGTTCATTACGCTGGTAGACAACGATGGCGAAGGCGGGGTGTTCGCGCTCGCGGAGGTGCTGAAGCGCCGTATCGCCGTCACTGGGCTTGGCATGGCGCTGCTGTCTGCGCTGATCATCGGCTCGATGGCGCTCATGTTCGCGGATGGTCTCATCACGCCGCCCTTGTCCATCATGGCGGCGATGGAGGGGATGGAGGCCCTGAGCCCAGGCGCGGAAGAACTGGTCGTTCCGCTCAGTCTTGCCGTCCTGTTCGCCCTGTTTGCGCTGCAGCGCTTCGGCTCGCAGGCGCTGTCCGGACTGTTCAGCCCGGTCATGCTGAGCTGGTTCATCGTGATCGGTATCTTCGGTCTGTTGCAGCTCCTGCAGCGCCCGGATGTGCTGCGGGCGGTATCGCCGGTTTATGCCTTCCAGCTGCTGGCCGTGCTCGAGTGGTACCAGGTGTTCCCGCTCTTCGGGTCGATCCTGCTGGCCGCCACGGGCGCCGAAGCCATTTATGCCGATATGGGGCACTTCGGTCGCAAGCCGATCAGCATCGCGTGGTTCGGGGTCGCCATGCTCGCGCTGTTGCTCAGCTATTTCGGCCAGTCCGCCTGGCTGCTCGAAGCGGGGTCGAAAGGGCATGTGGAGGTCAATGCGTTTTATGCCATCGTGCCGCCCGCGCTGCTGTTGCCGACGATTGCGCTGGCGGCGCTTGCCAGCATTATCGCCGGTCAGGCCATCATCTCTGGGCTGTTTTCCATGGTCACCCAGGCGATCCGTACGGGTTACCTGCCTCGGCTCAGGGTGATCCAGACCTCGGAAGCGGTCCGGGGGCAGATCTACGTGCCCATCGTCAACACGCTGCTGATGATCGGCGGCATGGCGCTGGTGATCTTTTTCGGCTCCTCGTCGGCGCTGGCGGGGTCCTATGGTTTCGCCGTGTCAGCGGCCATGTTGCTCACCACGCTCGCGTTCACCGCCATCCTGCTGCTGGTATGGCGCTGGACGGTCTGGAAGGTGCTTGCGTTCGTGTTTTTCGCGTTGCCGCTCGACATCCTGTTTCTGGCCGCCACGGTTTCGAAGCTGCCGGCCGGTCATTTCGTCACGCTCACCATTACGATCGTCTCGGCCGCTCTGATCGCGTCCTGGTACCTCGGCAATCGGCGGCTCATGTGGCGCGCGCAGCGCATCGATCTGCCGCTTCAGGACTTCGCCGAGGTCGTCAGCCTGCGCGATGACCTGACTCGGCAAAATCGGCCGGCGGTCTTCTTTCAGCACCTGCCCTTCGACCCCAGCGTGCGCGTAACGCCCTTCGCGCTGCTGCAGCAGGTGCAGGTGACGTCCATGCTGTTTCAGCCGGCGGTCGTCGTTGAATTCATCACCGCGTCGACGCCGAGGGTTGCCGATGATGCACGCGTCAAGATTCACGAGTACGAGAACGGCATCAAGCTCGTTCATCTGACCTTCGGCTATTGGGAGCAGATCAGCGTCGCGCCGGCGGTGCGCGCGGGGATCGAGCGAGGCTGGTGGCAGCAGGAAACTGACCTTGTCTATTTTTCCGTGCGCGAAATCCTGCGGCGGGCTCCCGGTCGCGGGCCTGCCGCACCGATGAAGTGGCTGCTGATGTTCTTGCAGCAGTTCGATCAGCGGCTGCTGCAGACGCTGGGGCTTGAGCCCTCGCGGTGCGTCGAGTTGGGCGTAACCGTGGAGATCTGATCACCGACCGCCCGGTTCGGGCGGCGCAGCGGGCGCGCCTTCCAGTGTGGCGTCCACGCCGGGTGCCAGGCGCTCGAGCCCGGCATCCGGGCCCGGGCCGTCGATGAGCGTTTCCTGATCATCGAGCTCGGGGCGCTCGGGCAGCTCCAGGCGCGAGGCGCCAACCGGCAGCGCGATCCGGTGCGCGGCCTGCGCCGGCGTCTCGCCACCCACCATGACGTCCATCTCGAGTCCGTCCAGAGCGGTGGCCGCGCGCGCGCCGGTGGGCGCCAACACCGCGGCCAGCAGCGCCAGGCAAACGACCGTTGCCCAAATTCGACTACGCCCCATGCGAAGCCTCCGGGGTGATTGCCGGCGGCGGTTGCACGCGCACCTGGAATGCCCGGCGCGCGCCGTCGTGCGTAATGGTAGCGACCAGCAGACCGCCGGCACCGGACACCTCGATCGGCAGCTCCAGCACGTTGGTCCCCGGCACGAGATCCGACTGCCACGCGATCTCGCGCTGACCGGGATAGCCGCGCAGTGCGGTGCCGGCCGGCAGATCGAGCTCGATGGTGACCCCGCGCAGTTCGGTGTCGCTGCGAAAGACGAGGCGCAGCGGCTCACCTGCGGGCGCGACGACTTCGGGAACCGGCTCATGCGGCACCCACAACCCGATGGCCATCAACAGGCTCGCCGCAAGCGCGGCTGCCCATCCAGCGCTGCGGGCGAGCCGCGGATACGCGGCAATCAGTCGCGCGCGGGGTGGGCGTGCGGCTGAAGACCAGGCCCGGCTCAGCACGCGTGTCTCAAACCCGGAGAGTGGGGCGCGTGCCGGCAATGTGGCCAGTTGGCCATGCAGATCGAGCGCGAACGCCCAGCGCGCGCGGCAGTCCGCACAGGTGTCGAGATGTTGGTCGAACTTCGCCTCTTCTGCCGGATTGAGTTCGGCGTCCAGGCGTGTGTCGAGCAAACGTTCGATATCGCTGCAGTTCACGGGTCTGTCCTCTGTTTAGGCGTCTCCTGCAGCGCATCTTTCAGAAGGGCGCGCAGGTGGGCCCGTGCCCGATGCAGGCGTGACTTCAGAGTGCCGACCGGCAGATCATGCTGTGCGGACAGCGCTTCCAGTGTGTGCCCCTCGATGTCGTGCCAGGCGATGACCGCCCGATGGTCGTGCGACAGTTCAGCGAGCGCGGCCGTCAGGCGCTCGGCGCGTCGATGGCGCTCCGCCGCATCGTCCGGCTGTTCGCTCGCGGTGTCCTCGAGCTGTTCCAGCGCATCGTCGTTTTCCAGGCGCAATCCGAACCCTGCGCGCCGCCGCTGCTGCTGGCGATTCTGATCGATGAACAGATGGTACAGGGCACGTGCAAGCCAGGGGCCCGGCAGATCGAGCGCCGCCAGCTCCGCTGTGCGAGGGATCATCTTGACCAGTAAATCCTGCACCAGATCCTCGGCATCATCGGGCGACTGGGTGAAGCGGTAGGCCAGTCGGTACAGCCGATTCAGATGGGGACGGACCAGCGCGTCGAAGCGCTCTGCGTCGTCCGGCCCTCTCCCTCGGCGGTTCCAGCTCATGCCACAGGGACACGTTGGATCATGGGATTGGGTTCCATGGCGGCCGCGAACGGAAGGGCGGTCGGCCCGTCCCGGGATGCCTTCCGCATCACGACTGGCGCTCGCGCAGGTCAACCGGCACCCAGCAGCGCACGGCATTGATCAGGTAGACGCGTCGCGCGCGCTCGAGGTCGCTTCGGTGTAGCACGCGCTCGCTCACCGCGCCTGCTGCCAGCAGTTCGCCGCGATATGTACCCGGCAGCAGCCCCACGTCGACCGGGGGGGTCAGCAGTTCGCCGTCGATGTCGAGCACCAGATTGCCGATGCCGAACTCGGTCAGCTCGCCGCGCGTATTCCAGTGCAGCACGTCGTCGACGCCGAGCGCTCCGGGGTCGGCATACATGTCGCGCACGGAGGTCTTGAAGCGCAGGAAGGGATGATTCGGATCGACAGGGGCCGGTGCCAGGCAGGCGCGAAACGGCGAAGGCGTGGCCGGCAGTGGCGCATGGCGGCTTTCGAGACTGCCGTCGGCGTTCAGCTGGATGCGAATGCGTGCAGTGCCGCAGGCGAGCACGGCCGGATCAGCCGCCAGTGCGGTCGCGTGGGCAATGAACGCCGCGCGCAGCGCCTCGGGGTCGCGCGTGAACCCGAACCGGACGGCCCCATGAACAAGTCGATCCGCGTGGCGGTCGAGCACCAAATAGCCGTCCGTGGGGTCGAGTCGCAGCGTTTCGAACAGGTGGAAGGCGCGTTCGCTCGGCGCCCTCAGCACCTCGGCTTTCAGCAGAGCTTCCTGGTACTCGGCTTCGGCGCTTGAATCCCAGGTGATGCCGCCGCCCGCGCCGTAGACGGCGCGCTGGCGCCTCTTGTCGATGACCGCGGTGCGGATGGCCACGCTGAACGCGGCTTTGCGGTCGGGCCCGAGATGCCCGATCGCGCCCGTGTACAGGCCGCGCGGCGTGCTCTCCAGCGCATCG
>CAZVMA010000067.1:0-10256 GCA_964628545.1 uncultured Pseudomonadales bacterium
CTCGAAGGCTTCCTGCCCGCTGATGATGTCGGCGGTGAAGTACAGTTCGCGCGCCTTGGCTGCACCCACCAGTCTGGGCAGAAAGTAGGACCCGCCGTAGTCGCCGGAAGCGCCGATCTTGGCGAAGGCGGTGGTCAGCTTGGCGTCGGTGGTCGCCACGCGCAGGTCGCAGGCGAGCGCGAGCGACAGGCCGGCCCCGGCTGCGGGACCGGGAATCACCGCCAGCGTCGGCTTGGGCATCTCGTGCAGCAGACGGGCGGTTTCCATGCCGGCACGCAGGCCGTGCACGCGCTGCTCGATGCTAAACGCCGTGCCCGATGCCCGGGCGGCCGCCGCTTGCGCCTGCCCCTTCACGTCGCCGCCGGCGCAAAACGCATTGCCCGCGCCGGTAAGCACCAGACACCGGACCGCTGGATCGAGCGCTGCCCGACGTACGGCCGCGTCCAGCGCGCCCATCATCTCGGCCGACATCGCGTTGCGCGCCTCGGGTCGGTTCATCGTCAAGGTCAGCACGCCGTCGACCAGGGTTTCCTGCAGCTGGCTGGTGGTCTGTTCGCTCATGGCGGTGTTTGCTCCGTCGATCAGGCTGTTTTCCGGGCTTACCAATCCAGATCGTCCGGGACCTGGAACTTGGCGTAGTACTCCTCATCGCTGCCGGGCGCCGGCATGGCGTCGCCAGCTGGCTTCTCTTCGTTGTGGGCGGCAATGATCCGTTTCGGATCGCGTGCCCGTACTCGCTCGGCGATTTCCGGAGTGATGAGGTGATAGCGTCCGTCATCGTTGACGATCACCAGCTGACCGCTGCTGAGCAGCGCCTGCTGTGCCTTCGGCACGTAGATGCGCTTCACGCGCTTGCCGTGCACAAAGTTGTAGGGCACGTCGTCGTCGCTGTTCGTTTTGACGCGCTGATCGTGCGCGTGAATCAGCTGCTTCAGCTCGGCGCGCAGCGCCTTTTCCGCAGCCTTGGCGTTCTGGGCCCGTTGCAGCTCCCGGTCGTGTGCGGCCTTTTCGGCGCGCTGCTGGCGCGCCCGTTCGCGCGCCGAGCGCTCGGCGGGCGCGGCTGTCCCGGCCGTGGCTGTCCCAGGCGTAGGCGGGGCCGCGCCTGCTGTCGCGTGCTCGGGCTTGGGCGCCCCTGGGCCGGGGGCCGCGCGATCCGGCCGTGCGCCCGGCTTGTCATGGCCCTTGGTCGCGCGCGTCTGATGCTGCTCTGCGCGCTGCTGCCGCTCGGCCTTGCGCGCCTGTGGGGCACTGGCCAGTCCTGCCTTGATCAGCTGGTCGCGCAAACTCTGCGACATCGTGCCCTCGATTCCCGGGTGGACAATGGTGGCTATGATGCCGTCCCGATGCGGACCCGGTCCACCCGGTTTCCGCATTCGGGATCGCGCCGCCCCGGTCGGATCGAGCACGACCGCGGAGTGCGCGTTTCAGCTATCCTCGACAGAACGAACTACGTGCGAGCCACCATGGCGGGAACCAGCCTGCTTGTCCTGCTGGACGACATCACCGCGATCCTTGACGACATCGCGCTGATGTCGCGCATGGCCGCAAAGAAGACCGCGGGGGTGCTTGGGGATGACCTCGCGCTGAATGCGCATCAGGTCAGCGGCCTCGATGCCCACCGCGAATTGCCGGTGGTCTGGGCGGTTGCGCGCGGATCGCTGGTCAACAAGCTGATTCTGGTGCCGGCGGCACTACTGATCAGCGCCCTCGTGCCCGCGCTAATCACGCCGCTGTTGCTGGCCGGTGGCTTGTACCTGTGCTTTGAAGGCGCGGAAAAGCTGGTGGGAAGATGGCTTCATCCCGAAGGCATCGAGTCGGGGCGGGCCGAGCTGCGTGCCGCGCTTGCCGATCCGGCCGTCGATCTGGTGGCGCATGAGCGGGCAAAGATTCGTGGTGCGGTGCGCACCGATTTCATCCTGTCCGCGGAGATCATCATCATTGCCCTCGGTGTGGTTGCGGACAGTTCACCCGCCATTCGCGTTGGCGTGCTCGCGGCTGTCGCCGTGGGCATGACGGTGGGCGTCTATGGGCTGGTGGCGGCGATCGTGAAATTCGATGACCTTGGCCTGTGGCTGCTGGCCCGGGGTGGCGCAGCGGCTGCGGTGGGGCGAGGTATTCTGCGGCTTGCGCCGTGGATCCTGCGCCTGCTCGGCATTGCCGGCACGGCAGCCATGTTTCTGGTTGGCGGCAGTATCGTGCTGCATGGCCTGCCGATGCTTGCAGACGGGGTCCCCTTGCTGCTGCACACCTTGCCCGACGGCAGGGCTTCCGGTGGGGTGATCAGGGGCCTGGCGCAGCTGGGAGCGGATGCGCTGGTAGGCGTGACCAGCGGCCTGCTGGTGGTTCTGGTCGTGACTGGCGCTCAGGTGGCGATCCGCATTCTGCGCCCGCCGCAAGCGAGGCGCTGAGGGGGCTTGCCGTAGCCGGCTGACCCGGTGGTTTGGCTCTTAGGCGCGACCTAGAGCGGCTTGTCCGAATGGCCAAGGCGCATGCGCAGTGGCAGAATGTTCGCAACGTGTCTGCAGAGCGAGCGCCGTTTTCAGTTCGAAGCAACCGCCACCCCTCGGGTCGTTCCGCTGTATGCGCCTGCGCGCCGCTGCTGACCCTGCCCAAATTCCGTTGCTCTCACCCTCGGTCGCGTCGTGATCACGCTTCTGGCCATCGCCGTCGCTCTCATTTTGGGTAACGCCCTGTACGTGGCTGCCGAGTTCGCCGTCCTCGCCGCGCGCGTGACGCAGATCCAGCAGCAAGCCGTCGCGGGCAGCGCGGTGGCGGCGGGGCTGGTACCCGTGGTCAGCAATACCCGCCGGCTCGATACCTATATTGCGGTGTGCCAGATCGGCATCACCGTTACCAGTCTGGCCCTCGGCGCATTCGGTCAGGCCACCTTTGGCATCATGCTGGGCGACTGGCTGCTGTCGGCCACGACGCTGGAGCCCGTTGCGGCGCGCTCGTTGGCGGCGATCATCGTGCTGGTGGTCATGACCTCGGCCCAGGTGGTGTTCGGCGAGTTGATCCCGAAGACCGTCGCGCTGCAGTACCCGGTTCGGGTTTCGTTGCTGACGTACGTGCCGATGCGGTGGTCGCACGTGGCGTTCGCGCCGTTTCTCGGCCTCTTGAATGGCAGTGGCGCGCTGGTGCTGCGCTGGCTTGGGGTCGACACTGCGCGCGGGCATCGCCACGTGCACGCCCCGGAAGAGATCGAGATGCTGGTGCGCGAGAGCCGAGAAGGCGGCCACATCGAAGAGACTCAGCGCGTGCGCTTGCAGCGTACGCTGCGACTCAGTCGTCGCTCGGTGCGCCAGATCATGGTGCCCCGCCGCCGCATTGCGGTGGTCGACCGCGATGCGCCGAAGTCGGTGCTGCTCGACGCCGTGATCAACTCACCGTACACACGCCTGATCGTGCAGCGCGGCAATCTGAATGCGGTCGAGGGCTACCTGCACACCAAGGACCTCGCGCGTGCAGTCGCGCGTGACCAGAGCATCGAATCGCTGCCCGCGCTGGTGCGGCCGGTGGTGCGCATTCCCTCGGGCTACACCGTCGATCAGGCGCTTGGGCTGTTGCGCACTCGCCGCAGCCGGCTGGCGCTGGTGGTCGATCCGCTGGGGGACGTGGAAGGCCTGATCAGCATCGAGGACGTGATGCGTGAGCTGGTCGGCGGCCTGTCGGATGAGTTCAAGCAGGATACCGGGCCGCTCGCGCCGACCGCGCTTGCAGATGGCACTTGGCGCATGCCGGGACGGCTGCCGCTGGACGAGTTGTCCGAGTGGGCGTTGGAGGTTGGCGTCGAACCGATCTGGGCAACCCCCGGCGCCAGCGCCGACCCGGGCTCCAGCGCTGAAACCCTGGGTGGCTGGCTGATCGAGCAGATCGGCCTCTTGCCGAATCCAGGTCAGACCATTGCCCTCGGCGCGCTGCAGTTCGCCATCGAGCGGCTGGATGGTGTGGCGATCGACCAGGTGGTAGTCACCCGCCATCCCGACGGAGGCGACAGCAGCGATGGCTGAGATTGCGGTTATTCTGCTGGTGACGCTGGCGCTCGTGGCCTTGAACGGCATGTTCGTTGCGGCCGAGTTTTCGATCATCAGCGCTTCTCGCACCACCCTTGCTGGTCAGGCGCTGCAGGGCGACGCACTGGCGCGCAGCGCCAGCCAGATCCTGGAAGATCCGCGTCGCCTCGATCAGTACATTGCCGTAGCCCAGATCGGCATCACCTTCGCGAGCCTCGCGCTCGGCATGTACGGCGAACACAATCTGGCCCGCATTTTGGGTGACGCGTTGATCGCGTACGGCATGCCGGCCACGGACGCCTGGCTTACCGCGCATGGTTTGGCGACCGTGATCGCGCTGTCCCTGGTCACCTACCTGCATGTGGTGTTCGGCGAGATGATTCCGAAATCGCTCGCCCTGACGCACTCGCTCTGGACCGTGCGCTGGCTGCTGCGACCCATGCTGTTCATCGGCATTCTGGTGCGGCCGCTGGTGCTGGGTCTCACCGGCCTTGGCAATGCGCTGCTGCGCCTGTTCGGCTTCCATCGGGGTCGCGGCGCATCCCATTATTTCGATCCCGAAGAGCTCGAGGTGCTGGTTCGCGAAAGCCATGCCGAGGGGTTGATGCCCGACGAGGGCGAGCGGGTGTTTCGCGAGATCATCGATTTCAGCGAGATCACCGCGTCCGAGGCCATGGTGCCTCGGGTGCGGCTGGATGCCCTGCCGATCGGCGCCGACGCCCAGGATCTGCGTGAGCGCGTCAGCGCCCGTCCGCATACCCGTTATCCGGTAATGGACGGCAGTCTCGATCAGCTGATTGGCACCGTGCACGTGAAGGACCTGCTGCGGCTCGTGAACGCCGGTGCAGGCCTGTCACCGGCGGTTGTTCGGGATGCGGCTTACGTACCCGAGACCGCGACGCTGGAGGAAGTGCTGGCGGCGATGCACCGCACGCGCAACCAGATGGTCATCGTCATGGACGAGCATGGTGGTACCGCGGGCGTGGTCACCATCGAGGATATCGGCGCCGAGACGATCGGCGACATCGAAGAGGGCCTCGAGGACGTCTCGGACATCACGGAGATCGGGCCAGATCGATGGCAGGTGCAGGGTACCGTGCGCCTCGATACCCTCGGCGAGGTCCTGGCCCGCGATCTCGAGCGCGACGACGTGATCACGGTCTCCGGACTGGTGCTGGCGGAGCTGGGTCGCCCGGCGCGGCGCGGCGATGTGGTGCGCTGGCACGGATTCGAGTTTCGGGTTGATCTGGTACACGGACGCGGCGTGGCGATGGCCATCGTCGAGCGCGAGGAGCCGCCGCGCGTCGGCCCGGAAGCCGTCAGCGACGGTTAAGCGCGGGCCCGGTCAGTGACCGGCTTCCTCGCCCCACAGTTCGCGCAGGCGCGCGTCGCGGCCGCAGCCGGTTCGGTAGTAGCGATAGCGAATCGGGTTCTTGAGGTAGTAGTCTTGATGGTAGTGTTCCGCCGGCCAGAAGCGCCCGGCGCGGGTGATCTCGGTGACGATCGGCGTATCGAACCGGCCCGAGGACTCCAGCGCTGTCAGCGAGGCCTTTGCCGCAGCGTGCTGAGCGTCGTCCAGCACGAAGATGCCGGTGCGGTATTGGCGTCCGCCGTCGCAGAACTGGCGGTCGCGCGTCAGTGGATCGACATTGCGCCAGAACACGTCCAGCAGGGTCGCATAATCGATGCGCGTCGGGTCGTACTCGACCAGCACGGCTTCGGCGTGTCCGGTTTCGCCCGCAGCAACCTGCTCATAGGTGGGGCTGCGCTCGCGTCCGCCCACGTAGCCTGAGGTGGTGGCCAGCACGCCTGGCAGCTCGTCGAACGGCGGCTCCATGCACCAGAAGCGCCCACCCGCGAAGCTTGCGCGGGCCGTTTGCTCGGGTGGCGTCGCCGCGTCTGCGAGCACCGAAACGCTCATCATCAGCACGCAGCATGCCGTCAGTAGGGCGGATCTCAGGCGCGCCATGGTCAGGTCACCAGAGCCGGCAAAAGCGCACCTTCGGGCACGAAGACGAGCGCCAGTCCGTTGTTGCACCAGCGCTCACCGCGCGGTTTCGGGCCATCATCAAAGACGTGTCCCTGGTGCCCGCCGCAGCGCGCACAGTGATACTCGGTGCGCGGCCAGAGCAGTTTGTAGTCCTGTTTTTTACCCATGCTGTGGCGAATCGGCTGCGTGAAGCTCGGCCACCCGGTGCCGCTGTCGTACTTGTGGCGCGACTCGAACAGGGGCCACCGGCACGCGGCGCAGACGTAGTTACCGGCCCGCTTCTCGTCGTGCAGCGGGCTCGTGAAGGGCCGCTCGGTTGCCTCTTCAAACAGTACCGCGTAAGCGTCGGCGGGCAGTAGCTGACGCCATTCATCGGATGTCTTGCGCAGCCGTTCCGGGCGCTCGCCGGTGGCGGCGCCGACCAGCCGGGGCGCCAGCAGCACTGGCGCCGCGCCGAACAGCAGGCAGAGTGAGCGCCGGTTCACGGTGCGGCCCGGTGTGGCGCGCGCATGGCCGCGATCACATCCAGACCATGGTGATCCATTCGGCCGCGAGCGCCGGTTTCGGCTCGCCTTCGATCTCGATCGTGCAGTCGTGCACGATCTGCATGCGACCGCCGCTGGCGGGCTCTAGCGCCTTGACCACGAAGCGACCGCGGATGCGCTTGCCGCTGCGCACCGGCGCCATGAAGCGCACCTTGTTGTAGCCGTAATTGACGCCCATCTTGGTGCCGCTGACCCCCGGTACGGCCTGATAGGCCATCACCGGCATCATCGACAGCGTCAGCAGCCCGTGCGCGATCGTGCCGCCAAACGGCGTCTGGGCCGCCGCTTCCGGATTCACGTGCAGGAACATGTGATCCTCGGTCAGGTCGGCAAAGCCGTTGATGCGGTTCTGGTCCAGCAGGAACCAGTCGGATACGCCGATCTCCTTGCCCACGTAGGCAGAAATCTCGTCCAGCGTCATGGTGCGGGTGGGACCTTGCATAATGTCTCCGATATCGGTCGGTGGTCGGTTGCGGGCAGGATGATAGCGCAATGTCACGAGCGTGCCAGACGCCTGGCTCGAAAGGCCGTACCAAGCCCTGATAGGGCGCTGGTGCCGAGAGCACAGCGTTGGATCCCGGCGGATTTCCGGGCTATACCGCCCTGCAGATTGGCTTCAGGCGTATCCGACAGCCACGCTATTATTTCGTCTTTATCGAATTAATATGATGCTTTAACAGTTTTTATCTGGTAATTCGATTCCCGGCATAATGAGGCTAGGCGGTAGCGATCCGACGCCCCAACCGGAGCAGCGTCGGCTACAGGGTGAGACTCACGTTGCGGGGACAAGACCGATGCGGCACCTGAACTACAACCACCTGCTTTATTTCTGGACGGTCGCGCGCGAGGGCAGCATCGCCCGGGCGTCCGAGGTTTTGTTTCTGACCCCCCAGACGATCAGCGGGCAGCTCAAGTTGCTCGAGGACGTCATTGGCAAACCGCTCTTCGTCCGGGTCGGCCGACGGCTGGTGCTGTCGGAGACCGGTCACGTGGTAAATCAGTACGCGGACGAAATCTTCTCCCTCGGTGCCGAACTGGCGCAGCGCATGAAGAGCGAGCAGCCGGGCTCGCCGTTCGTGCTGAACGTCGGCATCGTCAACTCCATCGCGAAGCTGGTGGCCTATCAGGTGCTCGAGCCGGCCCTCCGGATGACCGAGCAGATACGGCTGGTGTGCTGGGAAGGCGATCTGGAAAAACTGCTGGCGGATGTTGCCGTACACCGGCTCGACGTGGTGCTGTCCGATCACCCGATTCCCACCGGCTTGAGCGTCCGCGCCTACAACCATCTGCTGGGTGAAAGCGAGATCTCCTTCTTTGCCCCGGTGGCGGACGCTAAGCGCTTTCGCGCCGCGTTTCCGCACAGCCTGGATCAGGCGCCCATGCTGCTGCCGCTCAATACCAGCGCCCTGCGGCGGCGGCTCGACGACTGGTTCGAGTCCGAGGGGCTGCGCCCCAGGATTGTCGCCGAGTTTGACGACAGCGCGTTGATGAAGGCCTTCGCCAGCGCGGGCGCAGGCATCTTTGCCGGGCCTACCGCCCTAGGCATGACGCTGGCGAACATGTATGGCGTCGAGTCGATCGGCACCGTGCCCGAATTGCTTGAGAGCTACTACGCGATATCGCCGGAACGAAAGATTTCCCACCCGGCGGTGGCGCGCATCCTGGAAGTGGCGCGCGCGACGTTGTTCAAGGGTGGCTGAAGCCGGAAGCGCCGTTCAGGTTCAGTGATGGCGAGGCAGCGGCCGGCGCGCGGCGTCAGGCGCGCTGGCCGTAAGCCTGTCTGCGGCGCAATGAGCGTCGCGCACGCGCGCAGACGTGGCTGATAGCGGTCTCGCCCTCTGCGTGCAGTCCTTCCAGTTCGATCTCGCTGCCGTCGGTGGTGCGCGCCCGCAGTGCGCACCGATACAGCGCGTCCACGCGCCCGAGACGCAGGGTGATCGACCGCAGCTGACCGGCGCAGGAGGCCAGCGTCATCTGGTAGTGGCGCGCCACGATCGGCCGCCATAGGCCGCGCTCGCTTTCGGTGAGACTATCGTCGAGAAAAACGCGAAGGGTCATGGTCGCCGCCAGGTCGGTACTGCCGCGCAAGCCTAGCGCGGGCGGCGAGCCGGTAAAGCAGGGATTTGCTGGTCGCCGCTTCGTTCTGGTCGAACCGAGCCGCGCAGCTATCGGGCCGCGTCTCCGGGTGGCATCATCCGCCGCGGCCTGGTTCGGGCCGTCGGGGCAAGGGTCGATGAGCGCAGAGCACACCTGGGATTACATTGTGGTCGGCGCCGGCACCGCGGGCTGTGTGCTGGCGAACCGCCTCACTGCGGACGGGCGGCATCGGGTGCTGTTGATCGAGGCCGGAGGACGTGACACCTATCCCTGGATCCACGTGCCCGTGGGTTATCTGTTCACCATCGACAATCCGCGCACCGACTGGTGCTATCGGATCGAACCGGAACCGGGCCTCAACCAGCGCCAGATCGTGTACGCGCGCGGGCGCGTGCTGGGCGGTTGCTCGTCGATCAACGCCATGATTTACATGCGCGGGCAGCGCAGCGACTACGACCATTGGGCCAGCCTCGGAAATCGCGGCTGGGGCTGGGACGACGTGCTGCCGGTGTTCAAGCAGTCGGAGGATTATCAGCACGGCGCCGCCGCATTCCATGGCGCCGGCGGCGAGCTGCGGGTCGAAGAGCGCCGAGTGAATTGGGAGATCCTGGATGCCTGGCGCGATGCGGCGGAAGCCTGCGGCATCCCGAAGATCGACGAGTTCAATCGTGGTGACAACTTTGGCAACGCATACTTTCAGATGAACCAGAGGCGCGGCGTGCGCTGGAGCGGCGTTCGCGCGTTCCTCGATCCTGCCCGCCGCAGGCCGAATCTGACGATCTGGACCCGCACTCACGTCACGCGGCTGTGTGTTGAGCGGGAAGCGGATGGCGGCCTGGTGGCGCGGGGAATCGACGTCATGCGCGGGGTCGATCAGCGCAGCGCCGGCGGCAAGCCGCTGCGATTGCGCGCCACTCGAGAGGTGGTGCTTGCCGCAGGCGCCATCGGTTCGCCGCAGATCCTGCAGCTGTCAGGTATCGCCGATCCGGCTCGCCTGCAGGCCCTCGGTATCAGCCCGACGCACGGGCTGCCCGGCGTGGGCCAGAACCTGCAGGATCATCTGCAGATCCGCAGCATCTGGTCGGTCAACAACACGGTTACGCTGAACCGTCGCGCGCGCACCCTTTGGGGCAAGGCGCTGCTCGGACTCGAGATAGCAACCGATCCCACGCCCGCGCAGTTTGCCCTGTTTCGCACTGGCCCGCTCACCATGCCGCCCTCGCAGCTGGGCGCGTTCGCGCGCAGCGACGACACGCAGGCGCACGCGAACATCGAGTGGCACGTGCAGCCCCTGTCGCTGGACCGGTTCGGCGCGCCGCTGCACCCCTATGACGCCATCACGCCGTCGGTGTGCAACCTGCGTCCTTCCAGCCGAGGCTCGGTCTGGATCCGTTCGGCCGATCCGGTGGCTGCACCGGCGATTCGACCGAATTATCTGGCCACCGACGACGATGCCAGGGTGGCCGTCGCCGGGCTCCGATTTACGCGCCGGATCATGCAGGCGGCGCCGCTGGCCCGGTTTGCGCCAACGGAATTGAAGCCGGGTCCACTGGTCGAGACGGATGATGCGCTGCTGGATGCGGCGCGAGAGCTCGGCACTACCATTTTTCA
>CAZVMA010000068.1:0-2605 GCA_964628545.1 uncultured Pseudomonadales bacterium
CCCGCGAGACGGCGTCAAAGGAATGGCACGTTTCGGTGGTCGGCCCCGACCTGATGGAATGGGTGCGTGGCGACTTCCTGATGTCCGAAATCACCCTGAACAGATTCTTTGCGCTGCACGTGATCGCCCTGCCGCTGGTGTTGGTCATGTTGGTGTTCGTGCACATCGTCGCCCTGCACCATGTCGGCTCCAACAACCCCGACGGCATTGAAATCAAGAAGACCAAAGACGCGAACGGCGTACCTCTGGACGGCATTCCGTTCCACCCCTACTACACGATCGGCCATGACCTGCCCGCCATCGTGGTGTTCCTGTTCATTTTCTGCGCGGTTACATTCTTCGCGCCGGAGATGGGTGGTTACTTCCTCGAAAAGCCCAATTTCGAGATGGCAGACCCGCTGAAGACGCCCGCCCACATCGCGCCGGGTTGGTACTACACGCCGTTTTACGCAATGCTGCGCGCCGCGACGTTCCCGCTCCTCGGCCTCTCGGCCAAGTTTTGGGGCTTCGTGGTGATGGCTGGGGCGATCGTGCTTCCGGCCATTCTGCCTTGGCTTGACCGTAGCCCGGTCAAATCGATTCGCTACAAGGGTATGCTCTCCAAGCTGATGCTTGCCCTGTTCGTGGTCAGTTTCTTCGTGCTGGGTTATCTGGGCACGATTGCGCCCTCACCGGGCGCGACTTTGCTCGCCCAGATCTGCACTGTCGTGTACTTCGCCTACTTCGTACTGATGCCCTGGTATACCCGGGTAGAGAAGACGAAGCCGGTGCCGGAGAGGGTAACGATGCGATGAAGGTGCGTACGCTGCTCGCCATGCTGCTTCTGGTGCCGGGTCTCGCGACGGCGGCGGCGGAGGTGGATTGGCCCATGGAAAAGATGAATCCCGACCTGCAAAACCTGCCGTCGCTTCAAAACGGCTTTAGGCTTTACGCCAATTACTGCATGGGTTGCCATTCCCTGAAGTTCCAGCGTTACGAGCGTACGGCGGACGATCTGCAGATCCCGCATGACGTCGTGCTGCGGAATCTGGTTTTTACCGGCCAGAAAATCGGTGAGCAGATGGCGGTAGCCATGGAGCCACAGCTCGCGAAGAACTGGTTTGGCGCACCGCCGCCGGATCTCACCATGGTCGAGCGGGTTCGCGGTGCAGAGTGGATCTACAACTACCTCAAGACCTTTTACCTCGATCCGTCGCGACCGCTGGGCGTGAACAACAAAGTGTTCCCCAACGTGGCCATGCCGCATGCGCTGCTTGAGCTTCAAGGCATTCAGCGCGATGGCTGCAAGCAGGTGCCCAAGATTGCCGAAAACGGGGGCGAAGTGCGCGATCCTCTGGTGCCCGGCAAGGTGGTCACCGAGGAGAAATGCGGCCTGTTGGTGCTTGAAGAAGGCTCCGGCCTGTACGACGCGGCGGCTTACGATCAGGCCGTGTACGACATCACCAACTTCCTGCATTACGTGGGCGACCCGAGCCGGATGGAGCGTCACCGCATTGGCGGTTACGTATTGTTGTTCCTGATCGTGCTTTGGGTGTTCACCTGGCTGCTCGGACGCGAATACAACAAAGCCGTCCGCTGAAGTCTGTTCGAGGCGGTGTAAGGCCGCCTCGCCACGCCGGCTGGGTCAACGACCTCGGCCGCGCACGTCCGAATTTTTTGCGGGGTCATCGAACATGAGTTTGGTCACCAGACGTTCCTCCATGACGCTGTTCTCCGACGGTCGCGAACACTATTCGCATCGGGTCCGAATGGTCCTTGCGGAGAAGGGCGTGACCTGCGACATCGTCGAGGTCGATTCGGAAAACAAACCGGAGGATCTGGCGGAGATCAACCCGTACAACAGCCTGCCAACGCTGCTCGATCGCGACCTCGTTCTCTACGAGGCCAACGTGATCATGGAGTATCTGGACGAGCGTTTCCCGCATCCGCCGCTGTTGCCCGTGTACCCGGTGCAGCGCGCACTGTCCCGACTCTGGATCACCCGCGTCGAGCGCGAGTGGAGCAGTCGGCTGGATGTGCTGATGTCGCCCAAGTCACGTGAACCCGCGCTGTCGAAGGCCCGCAAGGAATTGCGCGAAAGCCTGGTGGCGGTGGCGCCCATCTTTGCGGAGAAGCCTTTCTTCATGCACGACGAGTTCACGCTGGTGGACTGCTGCGTGGCCCCGATCCTCTGGCGCCTGAAGGTGGTTGATATTCAGTTGCCTGACCGCACCTGCAGACCCATGCAAAAGTACATGCAATCGATTTTCGCGCGCGAATCGTTCCGGCTCAGCCTGTCCGAGGCGGAGCTTGAGATGCAGGACTGATGGCGCCGCCGGGCGGCAGGCCCGGCAGCGTTTCCGATACGGCCAGCTCCGCATGACCCAAATTCCCCGCCGATCCTACCTGTTGCGCGCGATGATGGACTGGATCATCGATAGCGGACACACCCCCTACGTGCTGGTCGACGCCACCTATCCGGGTGTCCAGGTGCCGGCAGAGCACGTGCAGGACGGCCGCATTGTGCTGAATCTTTCCGCCTCAGCGGTGCGCGGGCTTGGCATCACGCGTGACGCGCTCTCATGCGATGGTCGCTTCAGTGGTCGAGCCTTTGGCATCGTTCTGC
>CAZVMA010000068.1:2615-5777 GCA_964628545.1 uncultured Pseudomonadales bacterium
TACGCCCGAGAAACGGGGGAGGGCATGGTCTTTGAGGCTGAGGAGTTCTCGGTGCCCGGTCCGGGAGCCGATCCGTCTCCGCTCGGGGGCAATGGCACCGGCTCGAACGGTGGGGCGCCAAGCCCGAAAGGGTCGCATTTGAAGCGAATCAAGTAACCCGTTCGGGCCCTGCTTGCAAACAGTCGCTCGAAAACGTGCCCAGACCGCGCTACAGGTACTCGAACACCTTGACGATCTTTCGCACGCCGTAGACTCGGCGGGCAATCTCGACCGCTCGATCGCCTTCCTCTCGCGGCAGAATGCCCATCAGGAACACCACGTTATTGACCGTGACGACCTTGATCTTGCCGGCGATCAGCTCGGCATCGGTAAACATTTGGGTCTTGATCTTGGTGGTTAGCCAGGTGTCATTGGCGCGCGCCACCATGGCGATCGGCGGCATGACTTCGAGTTCGTTGTGCACGGTTCTGATGCTGGCGAAGCTGCGGGCCCGGTCCTCTGCCAGCTGCTTGAGCGCATCGGTCTCGACCTGGCCCGCAAGCAGCATGATGCCGTTGTAGACAACGACCGTGAGGTTTGCCGATTCGAAGCCCTTGTCCGCCGCCTCGATATCGCGGCGCACCTCCCATTCCACGGCTTGATCGTCGATCACCTTGCCCGGCGAACGCGCGCGCGGGTCGCTTGACGTCGACGAACAGGCGGTCAGCAAGGCAAGGCATGCGGCGAAGAGCAGGGCGTGTCGGGGCATGTGTACCTCGTGTCGGGATGTGGCCGGATCCTGGGCTCGTGTACGCGGCGACAAGACCGTGAGCCACGGTTCTGTCGACGTTCGAGGCGACCCTCCGCGCAACGAAGAGCCGGAACAGATTCAGTCGTCGGTTGTGAAGGCACCAACGACCCAATCCACTTGGTAGTTTGGCTGGCGGACGGAGAGCACGTCAAATCTGCAGGCGGGCCACGGCTGCGGGCACCGGGAGCCCAGAAAATCTCGGGCCGCGGCAATGATCCGCTGGCGTTTGGCGCGGGTAACGGATGCCCGGCCATCACCGAACCGAGTGTCGCTTCGGAAGCGCACCTCCGCAAATACGAGCACAGCGTCGTGGTATAGCACGAGATCGATCTCTCCGCGGCGGCAACGATAGTTGCGGGTAACCAACGTCAGCTGCTGCCGTTCGAGATAACGCAGCGCGGCGTCTTCAGCGGCGCGCCCGTCTGCGTGTCGGGCGTCGGTGCTCATTCAGGCTTGGCTGCCACAGAGCGGGCGTGCGTCAGCGTGGGCGTTCGTCAGCGCTTGCGGGGACAGCGCCATCCGGGACATCGCCAGCGTAGGTGGTCTCGGTTGGTGGCGCGGGCGACAATCGGCCGCCCGCAACCGTCATGCGGGCGAGATCACGCTGCACGCGGCCGGCGTCGTCGATCTGAAGTCCGCCGGTCAAGCCAAGGGTTTGCGATTCGGGCCCGCGTGCACCGCGCCAGACGCGATCACCCATGCGTAGCGCGTCTGCGCCAAAGGCATACATGACCGCAAAAGGGTCCGTTTCCGAGGGGAGCAGCGGGCCGAGACCCAGACGCCCGTCGTCGTCGGGTAGCGACCACGGCAATTCGACCACCCTGAAACCGGCCATAGCCCGAAGCGTGCCCACGTTGCTGCCGCGCAAGGTCTGGGCGGGCGCGAACGCGGGAATGCGATCCGCGTAGTGAAAGCGAAGGGCGGGTACCAGTCCCGTGATTTCAAGCGCATCGACCAGCGCCACGATGGCGTCGACGTCGCCTCGGGCCCGCGGTATGTATCCCAACGGCAGGCCGGTGACACGCTGTATCTCGGCATGGCGGGCCTTGCTGGCCTCGATCTGCAGGGCGGTGCCAACCGTATCGGTGACTGTGCGCAGCTCGGGTATCAGGTAGCTGCCAACAGAAGTAAGTCCCTGCCCCGCCAAGGCGCGCTCGAGGCGAAGCGCCCAGTCGTGAGGCCCTCGCAGCACCAGTACCCGCTCCGCGCCTAGCGCGCGGAGCCAGGCCGCCAGCGAAGCCATCTCGTCCTCCGGAGCCAACCCGAACTGATGCAGCATGGGGCTGATGGGGACTGTTCCCAGGTTGTTGAGCGCGAGCACGGGTAGTTCTGGAGTCAGCGCGTCCAGCGCTGCCACCTGCTCCCGTTCGAGTGGCCCGATGATGAGCTCTACGCCCTCGAGCCGCGCGCGGGCGTAGAGTTCTGGCAGCGGCGCACTGCCGGTATCGTAGACGCTGATTCGGGGACGCTGGTTTTCTGCTTCCTGCAGCCATGCTGCCAGCATGCCATCGCGCACGGCGCGGCCCGCGCGCGCCAATGGGCCGGTCTCGGGAATGAACAGGCCGATATGCCGAGGGCCCGGGTCGGCTGCGCGCGCGAGGCGTGCGGGCAGCTGGCGCGCGGCTGGGTGTTCGGGATTGGCGCTGCGCCAGCGCTCAATGCGCGCAACAGCATCGGCAGCGTCGAGGCTGCGCAGCACCGCCACGCGCAGCTGCCACCAGCCGCCCGCCATGGGCTCGGGCAGGCGCGCAAGCGCATCGGCCGTAAGCGGTGATGCTTCGCTCATCGCAGCCCAGATGGCGTCGTGCAGTCGCTGCAGCCCAATCTTGTCGCGGTGTGCCTCGCGCGCCGTGTCGTCTATGGCGCCAGCCGCGTCGCTGTTTGCGGCACCGGCAGGGGAAGCCATCGCGAATCGGATCAACCCGGCGGCGGCGCCTACCGGATCCGGCATCAGTTGTCTGCGCGCAGCTGCGATCAGCGCCTGATCTAACGGATCGGTGGCGTCTTTGGCTGCATCGAGATACCGCCCTGCCGCGGCACTGTCGCCCGCTTTGCGAGCCAGCGCCGACCCCAACAACGCATATCGACCCCGGTCTGCCGGCGGCAAATCGGTGCGCTGCAGCTGGCTGAACTCCGCGGTTGCGCCGACGGCGTCATCCTCGGCGAACAGCGCTTCCGCGGCCGCAAGCTGTGCGCGGGCTGCGGCCTCGGCGGGCGTGAGCCCGTCTGCGCGTGGGCGGACGGGCTGACGCGGCGCTGAATCGGTGTCTGATTGCGCGGGTGTCCTGGCGTCGACGGGCGCCTGCTCTGGCTCCGGCGTGCTTTGGCACCCGGCGATTGCGACAATGGCGACCAACGCCCAAAGGCCCAGC
>CAZVMA010000068.1:5787-10101 GCA_964628545.1 uncultured Pseudomonadales bacterium
GAAATCTTGCCGACCTCTCCCGTCGAGCGGCGGATGTCCTGCGGACGGTTGCGATGATCGCCGCGGAGAATACCAGACGAACGCGGGTGCTGTTAGACGCCATTGGCGCGGGCCGACCGACGCTGGTCCCGCTGCATGACCACAACGAATCGAGCGCCATGGCGCCGGTCTTGCGGCATCTGGCGGCCGGGGCGGATGCGGCGCTCGTGTCCGACGCCGGTACGCCGCTGCTCTCCGACCCGGGTTTCGAACTGGTCCGGGCCGCTTGGGCAGCGGGTGTCCCGGTCATTCCGGTCCCCGGAGCGAGCGCGATTATGTCGGCGCTCTCGGTGTGCCCGCTACCGGTTGGCCGGTTCCGATTCGAGGGATTTCTGCCGGCTCGCTCCGAGCCTCGCCGGGTGCGGCTAGCCGAGCTACTGGCGCTCGCTGAGGCCACGGTGTTCTTTGAGGCCCCGCACCGGATCGCCGCCTGCCTGGAGGATCTGGCGGCTTTGGACCCCGCTCGGGAGATCATGATCGGGCGCGAGATGACCAAACTGCATGAGCAGTATGTCTGTGGTCTTCCGGGTACGCTCGCCCAGACCTTGGCCGATGCCGGGCAGTTGCGGGGCGAGTTTGTGGTGGTGCTGCCCGGAGCCTCGGGCTCGGCGGTGCAGCGGGACGTGCTGCACACCATGCGGGTTCTGGCGCGAGAGCTGCCCCCGGCGCAGGCAGCTCGCATCGGCGCGGATCTGCTTGGGCAAAGCAAGCGCGAGCTCTACGCGCTGGCGGTGCGTCTAGGCGAGGACTAAGCTCTGCGCGCGAGTCGGCCAGGCAATCGCCGGCTGCAGCCGCGCAAGCGGATGCAGCGGGAGGAAAGTCCGGGCTCCATAGGACAGGACGCCAGGTAACGCCTGGGGGGCGCGAGCCCACGGAAAGTGCAACAGAGAGTAGACCGCCTACGTCGCGTTCGCGCGGCCGGCAAGGGTGAAACGGTGCGGTAAGAGCGCACCGCGCGGGTGGCAACACGCCGCGGCTGGGTAAACCCCGTCTGGAGCAAGGCCAAATAGGAGCCCATCGGTGTGGTCCGCACCGGGCTCGGGTAGGCTGCTGGAGGCGTTCGGTGACGAACGTCCTAGATGAATGATTGCCGGGGTGCCGTCAGGCACTCGCACAGAACCCGGCTTATCGGCCGACTCGCAACTTTCGCCCCTCTGCGATCCTCGTCTTATTGCTTCTTAAATCTCCCTTGTATATTCCAAAACGATCTGTCTTTTGACTCTTGGTCGAGAAGTCGCGGCCTACGTCATGGCTGTCCTTGCGAAATCTGCGGGGGCACTCTGTCCTCAGCGAAAACCCTTTAATTCTCCGGCACTTAAGTCGCTTCCGGCGCCTTGACACGCTCTGCGTCGGTCTTTAGTGTCGCCAAATGGTTAAAAGTGGCAGAAAGTGGATTCCAAAGGGCCTAAAAGTGGGTCGAATGGGGTCTTCGTGTGGGCTCGATGTGGCTCTCCAGGCGCGGTTTGGCCGCATTTCTGGCAGCTGATTTGTCGGTAATTGGGGCGTCGGGCGCGAGCGCGCGGCGATAGGGGCACGTAGTCGCATGTTTCGAGGCATCAACAGCGCAACGCTCGATCCGAAAGGTCGGATGGCGCTGCCTGCGCGATTTCGCGAGATCGTAGCGGCGCGCTCAGCCGGCGCGCTGGTGGTGACGATCGACACCCGCGAGAAGTGCCTGCTCATGTACCCGCTGCCCGATTGGGAGGTTGTGCAGACCAAGCTGGAAGGGCTGTCCAACATCGGCGAGCGCGCCCGGCTGATCCAGCGGCTGCTCATTGGTCACGCCACGGATATCGAGTTGGACGGCAACGGCCGCCTGCTGCTGCCGCCCATGCTGCGAACGTTTGCGGATCTGGATCGCAAGCTGGTTCTGGTCGGGCAGGGCAACAAGATCGAGATCTGGAGCGAGACCCGCTGGCAGGCTCGGATGGACGAATGGCTGTCGCCCGAGTCGGGCGCCGCCAATGGGCCGGGCGATCAGTCCCGCGGCGACGAACTGACCGGACTGTCCCTGTAATGACCGCGCACGAGCCTGTGCTGTTAAACGAAAGCATCGAAGCCCTTCTGGGGTCGCTGTCCGGGGTATACCTTGATGCCACATTCGGTCGCGGCGGTCATACCTGCGCATTGCTGGCTCGGCTGTCCCCTGAGGCGCGCGTGATCGGCCTGGATCGCGATCCCGCAGCCTTCACGGTTGGCGCAGCCCTGGCCGCGTCCGACCCCCGCTTCGCAATGGTGCAGCGGCCGTTCGCCACGCTCGGAGCGGCTCTCGATGAGCTTGGCGTCGACGCGGTGCATGGCGTGCTGATGGATCTCGGTGTGTCGTCGCCGCAGCTCGATGATCCGGCGCGCGGGTTCAGTTTTCGCTTCGATGGTCCGCTCGACATGCGCATGGATCCGGGCGCGGGCTTGTCGGCCTCGGCGTGGCTCGATCAGGCAGAGGAAGCCGAGATCGCTCGGGTGCTGTTCGAGTACGGAGAAGAGCGTTTTGCGCGACGAATCGCCGCGGCCATCATCGCGGCCCGGCCGATCACCACGACCAGCGAGCTCGTACGCGTGGTGCGGGCAGCGCAGCCGCGCGGTACCCCAGGCAAGCACGAAGCCACGCGAACATTCCAGGCGCTTCGGATCGTGGTGAACAATGAGATGGGCGAGCTGGAAACCGGGATGGCGCAAGCCTTCGCGCGCCTCTGTCCCGGCGGGCGCCTGGCGGTCATCAGCTTTCATTCGCTTGA
This sequence comes from uncultured Pseudomonadales bacterium, assembly GCA_964628545.1. GTDB lineage: Bacteria > Pseudomonadota > Gammaproteobacteria > Pseudomonadales > Azotimanducaceae > UBA7803. The sequence continues at coordinate 8,562 of CAZVMA010000068.1, forward strand.
AGACCGGTTGGTGAAACGCTTCTTTCGCGCCCGCTGCTCACCGCCCGAGTTGCCGCGGCGTCTGCCCGTGCGCGGTCCTGCGGCCTGCGCGGAAGCGCGTCTGATCACCAACGGCATCACGCCTTCCGCGACCGAACTGGGCGCCAATCCGCGCTCCCGCAGCGCCCGGTTGCGCGTGCTGGAGAAGCGTTCGTGAAGTGGCTGCCGGTGACCTCGCTGCTGATTGTGCTGGGTGCGGCGGTGGTGTCGGGCGTGCAGGTTGCCCGGCAGGCCCACGAACTTCGGCAGCTGCATGCGGCGCTGCAGGACGTCCAGTATCGGCAGGACGAGCTCATGTCCGAATACACGCGTCTGCTGCTTGAGCGCAGCGCCTTGTCTGCCTACCAGAACATCGAGCGCGTGGCGGGGACCGAACTGTCGATGACGTTCCCTGAGCAGGTGGAGCGCATCGTCCCGTGAGAGTCTGGCGCCACTATCTGCTCGTGATTGTGTTTGTCGGCCTGTGCCTTGGGCTGGCGGGTCGGGTTTTTTTTCTTGGCGTCGCCGACAGCGAATTTCTGCGCGGGCAGGGCGATGCGCGGGCCATTCGCACGGAAACCATGCCGGCCTTCCGGGGCGTTGTGTACGACCGCAACGGTGAGCCGCTGGCGGTCAGCACGCCGGTGATGTCGGTCTACACAGACCCCAGTATGGGAGAGCTCGACATCGAGGCGGTCGGGCAGTTGTCCGAACTGCTGGAGATTGACCCAGTCACCCTGCAGACATCGCCGCGCGGCGCCCGCGGCAAACAGTTCGCCTACATCAAGCGTCGGGCCACGTGGGACCAGTATCAGGCCGCACGTGCGCTGCGTTTGCCGGGCGTGCATTTTCAGCGCGAGTACCGGCGCTACTACCCATCCAGCGAGACCACGGCGCACGTGGTGGGCATGACCAATGTCGATGACCAGGGCATCGAAGGTGTCGAGCTGGCGCTGGATGCCGAGCTGCGTGGACATAACGGCAGCAAGGTGGTGCTGAAGGACCGCCGCGGCGGCATCGTCAAGGATCTCGAGTTTCTCGAAGCGCCGGCCTTTGGTCAGGACGTGGCGCTGTCCATCGATCTGCGACTGCAGTTTCTGGCGCATCGCGAATTGCGTGCGGCCCTGCTCGAGCACCAGGCCACATCCGGCACCGTGGTGATGGCCGATGCGCGCACGGGCGAGATTCTCGCGATGGTGAATGAGCCCAGCTACAACCCGAACTTCGCCGATGCCGGTGCAAGCGCGGGTAAGCGCAACCAGGCGATCACCGACCTCTACGAGCCGGGCTCCACCATGAAGCCCTTCACCGTGCTGGCCGCGCTGGCGTCTGGCCGTTGGCACGCCGACACCGCGATTCCGACGGCGCCGGGTACCTTCCGGGTGGGGCGGCTGCTGGTGCTCCCACTAGGGGGAGCTGGAGGATGTTTGAATTTTCTCCCTACCCCTCCCCCCTCCCCCCCCCTCCCCCACCTCCCACCTTCCTCGCCCGACTCCGTGCAGCCGGATGGTTTGATCCCGCT
>CAZVMA010000069.1:0-10082 GCA_964628545.1 uncultured Pseudomonadales bacterium
CGGACTCCCTCGAGTTCTGGGGTAAGAAGCGCGACGAGGGCCGGATCGTCGACAGCGTGGAGAACGGGACCGTCACCAAGTACGCGTTCCGCAAGCTCGAGGTCCGTCTGTCCAAGGACGCGGCCTACGTGGACGTCGAGATCAGCCCGGTCTCTGGTATCAACTTCCAGCTTGAAACGATCCGCCTCGTTCCGGCGGTTATGAGCGCCTAGTCGCGCTTCAAGAGGTGATCTATGGCTGCAACCAACGTATTCAGCGGGTCGCGCGCAATCTTCCAGATTGAGGACAAGGCCGTAGCCTACGCTTACGGCGTCGATGTCGACGAAGAGATCATGCACGAAGAGGTGCAGGTTCTGGACATGCTGTCGGTACTGGAGCACGTGCCGGTGGCGTACCGCGTCTCTCTCCGGGCCGAGATCTTCCGCACTTTCGCCGGCGCGGACCTTGTTCCGTCGACAGCTGTGGGGACCCAGACTAGCTCTGTCGTCGGGTCGCTCAAGCGCCCCGAGAACAGCAACATCTTCCCCCAGATGGGCATCAGCGACAGAAACGCCTTGGAGAAGGCCGTGATGACCGCCAAGATTCTTGACGGTCTCACCCAAGCTGCGGTGGCCACCGTGGAAGGCGTTCGCGCCGCCTCCAAGAGCTTCAGCGTTCGTGCCCGCCAGATCGTGGGTGAGAACGTCCGCTTCGTAGCCCGGCGGGTCAGGGACGAGACGCAGGGCTAGTAGTAGCCTTTTCCCTGCCGTCTGATCTATGGTGGGCCCGCAGGAACAACCCTGCGGGCCTTCCCTTTTCACAGGAGCACCAAAATGGAAAACGAGTTCAACGACGCTGCGACCGAAGACACCAAGCCGTATGCCGAGCCCGGCGAGGAGCTTCACCCCGGCCAGACCCGCGTTCAGGTTGTCGATCTGTCTGACAAGGTGAAGGACAAGAAGGCGCTGAAGAACACCCAGTGCATCCACTTCGAGTTTCACTCCAAGGTGGACAAGCGCGTGTTCGCCGGCAACATCACCTTCAAGCGTCCCAACCTCGGTGAGCTTGCCCGGGTGGAGACTGAGATCGCTCGCCGCAACGCTGGCTTGTCCAGCACCGACGGCATCGCCGTCTTCAACGAGCGCATGATCACCGTGATGTCGCGGGTGGTCGACGGTCCGGACTGGGCGAAGCAGCTGGAGAGCAGCGACGACATTCACGATCCAATGGTCGTTCAGCGTTTGTGGGAAGAGGTGCAGAAGTTCGAGGCCTCGTTTCGCTAAGCTGTACGAGGACAACCTGCGCGATCTGCGAGAGATCGCGCAACACAACCTCAAGCGTGACAGTCTTCGCCGGTACTTCTGCAAGAAGTACCAGATGCCTCCTACCGACCCTCGCTACTTGGCCTACACGCCGGAGCAGATGTGGGTCGAGTTCATGGAGGACATGCTGGAGCGCGATCCAGACAAGCTGGACAAGCTGCTGGGCATCGACAAGGCGGCGGTTCAGTACGTCACTGGCGTCTCCGACATCGACGCTCTTGAGGCCGCCAACGCTCGGGGTGACCACGCAGAGGTGGCTCGTCTGGTCAGCTTGTGGGGCAAGCCTGCCGCAGCTGCGGTAGAGGTCGAGGAAGAGGTCTTCGCGGACAGCTATACTGAGCCCAGATCGGAGTAGCTGATGGCCAGTTTCAAGGACGATTTCCGCAGGATGATTTCCGAGGCCTTTGCAGGCTCCGTCAGAGCGTCCTCGTTCACGCTCACTTCTGAGATCAAAGACAGCAACAAGCAGCGGCTCGGTTGGTTGAGCCCGGAAGAAACCCGCTCCTTGGCGCGCGAGCTGGGGGTGCCGGAAGACGAGGTCACGCGGATGGAAGGCCGCATGGCCGCAGCGGACGTGTCGTTCGACGGCGCACCGGATGATGACGACGGTGATGGGCGACCGGCATTCGACCCGGTGCATTACCTGGAGCAGGAAGGCGCGAACCCGGAAGAGATTCTGGCCGCCGAGGACTGGGACCAGATGGCGGGCGAGCGCCTGCAAACGGCCATCGCTGCGCTGGACCCCCGCAGCCGCGAGATCATTGCCGAGCGCTGGCTGCAGGACGGCAAGCTCACGCTGCACGATCTCGCTGCGCGTTACGGGGTTTCCGCCGAACGCATCCGGCAGATCGAGAAAGCGGCGTTGCGGCGCCTGCGCGACTCGATGGCGCTGTCTGCTGGCGCCTGATTACGCATGGGTGCACAGGTCTGGCTGGCCGCAGGCGCTGTAGCGGGCGCAGTGGGCGTGATTCTCGGTGCTTTCGGCGCCCACGCGCTGCGCGGTCGGCTGCCTGAGGCCGCCATCGCCACCTGGCAGACGGCCGTGGCGTATCAGTTCACCCACGCGTTGGCATTGATCGCGGTCGGCATGCTGCTGCGTCAGGGCGGCGCGTCTGCTCGGGCGCTGCTGGTAGCGGGCGCTGCCTTTTGCCTCGGGACGGTGTTTTTCTCTGGCAGTTTGTACGGGCTTGCCCTCGGTGGTCCGCGCTGGCTCGGTCCCATCACTCCGCTGGGCGGCGCCGCCTTCATCGTGGGATGGGTTGCCCTGTTGGTGGCCGTGCTCCGTGTTCCGGGCGACGTCTGATCGCCGATATGGTCGACCTCGCCGCGCCGGGACAGCCCAGGGCCTACATCCGTCGCCGCGGCCGAATGACGGCCGGGCAGACGCGCGCGCGCGATATGCTCGGCCAATTCTGCGTCGCCGACGTCAGCGAGCTGCGCAGCCCGGAGGGCATCTTCGGACGGCAGGCGCCGCTCGGTCTCGAGATCGGTTTCGGCATGGGCCAGGCGCTGCTCGAGTGGGCGACCGCGCGACCGGATTGGAATCTGCTTGGCCTCGAGATCTATGCGCCCGGCACCGGGGCCTTGCTGCTTGGTATCGAGCGACTTGGGCTCGCCAATCTCCGTGCGCTTGAGGTGCCCGCCGAGGTCGCGCTGCAGGACGGGTTGTTGCCGGCCAGCCTGGACGAGATTCGCATTTTCTTTCCCGACCCCTGGCCCAAAGCCCGTCATCACAAGCGACGGCTGATACAGCCAGCGTTCGTTGCGTTGCTCGCCGAGCGCTTGCGCCCCGGCGGTCGGCTATGGCTCGCCACCGACTGGGCGCCCTACGCCGAGTGGATGCAAACGGTGCTGGGTGGTGAGCCGCGCCTCGTGGCCGACACCGCGCCGGGTAGGGCACGCGTCGAGACCCGCTTCGAAGCGCGTGGACGGCGGCTGGGACACGGCATTACGGATCTTGTCTATCGCCGTACGGCTGACTGACCCGCTGCGACGGGCTCTGTAGCGCCTGAGCCCTGCAGCGCCTCTGCCCCGAGCCGTATCAGAGAAAGCCAGCCAACACGTCATCCAGATACCGCAGACCGCTCTCGGTGGCCCCGATACGGTCGGCGCGCAGTAAACCCTGGTGGACCCCGCGCGACCAACCGGGTTCCAGCGCCTGCAGCGGCAGCCCTGTCATGGCCGTGAAGCGCTCGAAGGGAACACCATCGACCAGACGCAGCGCGTTCATCAGAAACTCGAGGGGTAGTGCTGATGTCTCGATGGGCGCAGTTTGGGTGTTCGTCGGCGCTGCCAGATAGACCCGCGGTTGCGAGGCCTTGGCCGTGCGGCATGCGGTCAGCTGGAGGCCCGCTCCTGGTTTGCGGCGAGTGCGTTTCCCGTGCGCGCCCGCGCCGATGCCGAGGTAATCGCCGAAGGTCCAGTAGTTCACGTTGTGCCGACAGGCCTGTCCAGGTTGAGCCCACGCGGATACCTCGTAGCGGGCAAAGCCCGCTGACACGATGCGCGCGCTGCCGGCCGCCTCCATGCGCATGATCGCGCTGCCGCCGGGCAGGCGCGGTGGCCTGGCCGCAAAGGTGGTTTTTGGCTCTAGCGTCAGCTGGTACCAGCTGAGGTGATCCGGCTCGAGCGCCAGCGCGGCATCAACATCGGCCACGGCGGCGCGCACGGTTTGACGGGGCAGCGCGTACATGATGTCGAGGTTGATGCGCGTGGCCCCGGCGGCGCGCGCCCGGCGCACCGCCGCCACGGTTTCGGCGGCGCTGTGGATGCGGCCGAGGCGACGCAGTTGCGGGTCGTCGAACGACTGAGCACCGAACGAGAAGCGGTTGATGCCGGCAGCCAAGTAGCCGGCGGGATCATGATGCTCCACGGTACCGGGGTTCGCTTCGAGGGTGATCTCGACATCGGCGGCAAGCCAGCGTCCGATCGCGCACAGCAGACGCTCGAAGCTCGCTGGCGCGAACAGGCTGGGCGTGCCGCCGCCGAGAAAGACGGGGCCGATACTGGCGGGCGGGAGAGCGGACAGCATCACCGGGGCGGCCAGCAGCAGCGCGTCCAGATAGGCGGCTTCGTCCAGCGACCCGCGCACGGGGTGGGAGTTGAAGTCGCAGTAGGGGCACTTCCGCACGCACCACGGGAAGTGAACGTACAGCCCGAGACCGCCTTGTGCGTCCGTCATTGAGGCGGGTGGCGCGGGCTGTCGCGGCGCAGTCTGGGGCCGCGCGGCAGGTCGCCGGCCTGGCGCAGCCCTGCCACCAGCTCGGCCATCGCTCTGGCGCGATGGCTGGTGCGATTCTTGCGGGCCGCGGGCAGCTCGGCTGCCGTCAGCCCCAGTTCCGGAATCCGGAACAGCGGGTCGTAGCCAAAGCCGCCGCTGCCGCTTGGCGTCTTCTGCAGGCTGCCGTGCCAGGTGCCGACGCCGATCACGGGCGCCGGGTCGTCGGGACGCCGGACGAACACCAGCGCGCAGTAGTAGTACGCCGCGGGTGCGTCGAGAGACGCTATGGCCAGCAACAGCCGCGCATTGTTTTCCGCGTCGCTGGCGTCGGGTCCCGCGTAGCGCGCCGAGTGTATGCCGGGTGCGCCGCCGAGCGCGGGAACGACGAGGCCGGAATCGTCCGCCAGCGCGGGCAAGCCGGACGCGGCGGCGACATGGCGCGCCTTGTCCAGCGCGTTCTCGATAAACGTGGCGCGCACTTCGTCTGGCGCGGGAATACCGAGAGCGCCCGGATCGGTCAGCGACCAGCCGAGCGGTCCGAGCAGGGCCGACAGCTCGGCCAGCTTGCCCGCGTTGTGGCTGGCCAGCACAACCCTCACCGGCCGTCCTCGTACATTTGCTGCTGGAACCTGAGCTGCTGGGTGATGCCGTCGGGCGGCACGATGTCGATCGCAAAGCGCAGCGTCTCGCGATCGGTGTGGCGAATCTGGGCGAGATAGTAGATGGCCTCGCCTTCGCGCACGGTCTGGAACTCGAGCGGCGTCACCTGCTCCAGCAGGTTGCGCACGGTGCCCGACAGCTCGGCGGCCACAGGCTGACCGTCCTGCCCCAGCACCGAGATGTTGAGCAGTGCTCGATCGGGGCCGCGCACGATGTTGTTGCGGGCTGCGATATCGGGCTTCAAGAACGACGTACGAATCACGACGTAGTGCACGTCCCATGCGCCCAGGCGCCGGAACTGCTCTGCCTGCGCCGAAGGCACCAGCAGCAGACCGGCGATCAGCAACCACGGTAAAACGCGGACTGGGGTCGGCATGCGTGTGCTCCGTGTTCAGCGGGGGTCCGCTGCGGGCCGCCCCAGCCGGTAGAACGCGTACGTCCCGAAGACGTTGGGGAAGCGGTTGATCATGGCGTTGCTCTCGTGGCTGTCGTCCACCACGAATCGTTCGATAATGCGCAGCCCAAGCTCCCGGCACAGGCGCTCGAAGTCGTTGAACGTGCACAGGTGGATGTTGGGCGTGTCGTACCACGCGTGGGGCAGGTGTCGCGCCACCGGCATGCGGCCATGCAGCAGAATCTGCGCGCGCGAGCGCCAGTGCCCGAAGTTCGGGAAGGTGACGATGCACTCGCGGCCGATGCGCAGCATCTCGCGCAGCAGTCGGTCGGGTGCGCGAACCGCCTGCAGCGTTTCGGTCATGACCACCATGTCGAAGCTATCGTCGTCGAAGTGGTCGAGGCCCGCGTCGAGGTCCTGCTCCAGCACGCTGACGCCCTTGGCCAGGCACGTGGTGATGTTGGCTGCGTCGATCTCGAGCCCGTAGCCGTTCACCGATTTGTTGGCCTGCAGCCAGGCCAGCAGGTCGCCGGTGCCGCAGCCGAGGTCGAGCACCCGTGCGCCCGGCGCGATCAGATCGGAAATGATGCGCAGATCAGTGCGCATCTGGGTGGCGCTCCGACACGGGTTCAGCGTCGATTTCGGACAGCAGGCGGTTCAGCCAGGTGCGCAGCACCTCGAAGTACCGCGTTAGCTCAAGCAGGAACGAGTCGTGTCCGTGCGGTGACTCGATGATGGTGCTGGCGACCCGCTTGCGGGCCGCGACGAGCGCATCGACGATTTCCCGCGATCGGCTGGCGGAAAAGCGCCAGTCGCTGGAAAAGGCGATCACCAGGAACTGCGCCTCTGCGCGGGCCAGCGCCGCGGCTAGATCGTCACCGAACTCGTCCGCTGGGTCGAAATAGTCGAGCGCCCGGGTCATCAGCAGGTAGGTGTTGGCGTCGAACCGCCGCGAGAACGAGCGGCCCTGGTGCTGCAGGTAGCTTTCGACCTGAAACTCCACGTCGCGACCCGCATGCAGATCACCGGACTTGAGCTCGCGCCCGAAGCGCTCGCGCATGCCGTCATCAGATAGGTAGGTGACGTGCCCTACCATGCGCGCGATGCTGAGGCCCCGATCCGGGTGCGTGCCCGCCTCGCGGTAGCGGCCGTCGCGAAAATCGGGATCCGATGTAATCGCCTGACGCGCAATCTCGTTGAACGCGATGTTCTGGGCGGATAGTCGGGCGGCAGTGGCGATCAGCACCGCCGCCCGCACCCGATCGGGAAAGTCGATGCTCCACTGCAGCGCCTGCATGCCGCCAAGGCTGCCGCCGATCACGGCCGCGAAGCGGCCGATGCCGAGGTCATCGGCCAGCAACGCCTGACTGCGCACCCAATCGCGGACCGACACCGTGGGGAAGTCCGGCCCCCAGGGTTGGCCGGTAGCCGGATTGACGGTTAGCGGCCCGGTGCTGCCGTTGCAGCCGCCCAGATTGTTGAGACTCACCACGAAGAATCGGCGGGTGTCGATGGGCTTGCCCGGCCCGATGCAGGAGTCCCACCAGCCGGGACGCGCGTCTGTCGCGCTGTGGTAGCCCGCAGCATGGTGATGCCCCGACAGCGCGTGGCACACCAGTACGGCATTGCGCCGATCCGGTCGCAGGGTGCCGTAGGTTTCGTAGACCAGCTCGAACCCGGGCAGGGTCTCGCCGCACTGCAGCGCGAACGGTGCGCTGCTGACAAAGCGCCGCGGCGCGACGATACCGACGGAGTCTGCTGCGTCAGCCGCTGACATCGTGTCTGCCTTACAGCAGGGCGGCCGCAATCTGCGGCAGCATGCGTTCGAGCAGGCCGAGGATCAGGAACACCACGATGGGCGAAAAATCGAGACCGCCCATCGGCGGCAACAGACGCCGCGCCGGGGCGAGCAGCGGCTCGGTGATCTGCTGTACCAGCGTCAGCCCAGGGTGATCGCTGGCCGGCGCGATCCAGCCCGCGATCAGGGTGATCAGGATCGACCACCAGAAGATCTGGATGCAGAGCAGGGCCACCCGCACCAGCGCTTCGACGACCAGCACCACCACGCTGCCGGTGAAGCCACCCTGCAGCGCGGTGATGGCCATCAGCAGCAGCAGCTGGGTGACCACCGCGGCCAGCAGGGCGGCGAGGTCCAGGTTGCGGGCGCCGGGCAGGACGCGCCGCAGCGGACGCAGCACGGGATCGGTGAACTTCACCATGCCCTGGGAGATCGGGTTGTAAAAATCGACCCGGCAGGCCTGCAGCAGAAAGCGGGCAAGAAACATGAAGCTCGCGGCCTGCAGCACGAACGAGACCAGATAGTTCAGCGCATCACTCATGAACGACCAAATTCCTCTGCCAGTTCCCGAGCCCTTACGGCTGCGCCGGTGACCGCCGCCCGCACCGCGGCCGGCACGCCGGCGCTGTCCAAAAGCGCCAGGGCGCGTTCCGTCGTGCCGCCGGGCGAGGTGACATTCTGCCGCAGTCGGGCGGGTGTTGCGTCCCTACGGCGCGCCATCAGGGCAGCGCCGTAAGCCGTCTCCAGCGTCAGCTCGAGCGCGGTTTCGGGCGTCAGGCCCAGCGCCTCACCCGCTTCGATCATCGCTTCCATCAAGTGAAAGAAATAGGCCGGGCCGCTGCCGGACACCGCAGTTACGGCGTCGAGGTCCGATTCGTTGTCCACCCAGACCACCTTGCCGGCCGCGCCCAGAATGCGCTCGGCTAGCACCCGCCCCGTGTCGCTGACCCCCGGGCTCGCGAACACGCCCGTGATGCCGGCCTGCAGCAGCGCCGGCGTGTTTGGCATGGCGCGCACGATGGCGCTGGCGCCGGTCCAGGCCGCAATGCTGGCCAGCGGCACCCCGGCGGCAATGGAAATGAATAGCGGCGCCTTGCGAGCCGTCGCAGGTTCGGGATGGCGCTCCGCGTCTGGCCTGCCGTCTTGATCGGCACCTGGGCCAGGCAGCAGTGCGGTCGTCACCGCACGCATGACCTGTGGTTTGACCGCGAGCACCACGACCTCGGCGTCTTGGACCGCGAGCGCGTTAACAGACGGCGCTGCGACGGCAAGGGGGGCGACCGCGGCGCGCTGAGCATCAGCTGGATCAGTGGCGCACAGCCGCGCTGCGGGGTAGCCGCTTGCGAGCAGCCCGGACAGCAGGCTTTGCGCCATGTTGCCGCCACCGATGAAGGCGATGCGCGGGCTCAAGTGGTCGGATCGATCAGACACGAAAGCTTCCTCTTCAATCGCAAGCCTGAGTGCGCTCGCATGCTCAAGCGCAGCCGCAAGCCCCGGAACGGTCACGAACGCCGGGTGATCCAGCCGGGGTCGCCAGTCGCAACAACGGTCATCCGCTCGCCGCGCGGCCGTCAGGCATTTCCCTGACCGACGATCCCTCGGCGCGCAATCGCTCGCCAAACAGGGCGGTGCCGATGCGTACGTGGGTTGCGCCGGCCGCAACGGCTGCGGCCAAGTCACCGCTCATACCCATGGACAAAGTATCCCATGGCCCGACGGCGAGCGGGCGCAGCGTCTCGAACAATTCGGCGAGGCGCTGGTAGCTCTCGGCCGGCGGCGCTTCAGCCTCGAGGATGGTCATCAGCCCGCGCACCCGGAGCCCGGGCAGCGCCTGCGTCGCTCGCAGCAGGTCGGCGGTAGCCGCGGGGTCGACGCCGGCCTTGCGCGGATCCCGGTCGATGTTGACCTGCAGGCAGATGTCGAGCGTGCGCCCCGGCGGCAGCTGGTCCGACAGGCGCCGGGCGATTTTCTCTCGCGCGACCGTGTGCACCCAATGGAATTGGGCCGCCAGCGCGCGCGTCTTGTTCGACTGGATTGCGCCGATGTAGTGCCAGATGATCGGCAGCTCGGTCAGCGCGGCCTGCTTTGCCGTCGCCTCGTCCAGATAGTTTTCGCCAAAATGCTGGCACCCGGCCGCAAACATGGCCCGTACCCGGCCGGCGGGCTGAGTCTTGGAAACGGCGATCAAGGTAATGGCGGCAGGGTCGCGCCCAGACTGGCGCGCCGCAGCGTCGATGGCCGCGCGCACTGCGGCGAGTGTCTGACCGGGTTCATCGGCGACTGGCTTGGGGAACGCCGGCGCGGTTGCCAACCCGTTCTCACTTCCGGCAAAGGCGGGTGCTGGAATGGCGTCTGTCATGGTGCAATTCGTTGCTCGGCCCATAGTATAAACGTGACGGCGGGCGTCGACGTCTGCCGCACGGGCGCACGGATGTGCCCGTACCCCCGGCCAGCGCGGCGCCCGGCAGACGCGGACAGGATTCGCCTATGGACATCACCGAACTGCTCGCCTTCAGCGTCAAGCAGGGCGCCTCTGATCTGCATCTCTCGGCGGGGTTGCCGCCCATGATCCGCGTAGATGGCGACGTTCGGCGCATCAATCTGCCGCCCCTTGAGCACCGCGAGGTCCATGCGCTGATCTACGAGATCATGAACGACCGGCAGCGCAAGGACTACGAGGAGTTCCTCGAAACCGATTTCTCGTTCGAG
>CAZVMA010000070.1:0-254 GCA_964628545.1 uncultured Pseudomonadales bacterium
CGCGCCCGCGGCGCGTGTGATGTCCTGGAACCGTGCGCGGTAGGCGCGGTAACCGTCCCGGATCAGGCCCGCGATGCGAACCGATTCCGTCACCGCCCGTCCTTGTCCGGCGACTGCCGGCGATGTTGCCAGCGCGCTTCGTGAGTGGCGCGAATGCGGGCGTGAAAGCGCCGCATGAAGATGATGATCACCAGTATGGCGGCGCAGGACGCGATCAGCGGATAGCCGATGCCGGTCACGGGATCGTCCGCCCC
>CAZVMA010000070.1:264-2421 GCA_964628545.1 uncultured Pseudomonadales bacterium
ACGTTCTGCACGATCATCCCGGTTGCCAGCGCCATGATCAGCGGCACGCCGATTCGCGCCATTGCGCCAGCAGAGTCGGGCTGCCAGAGACCCATGGCCCCAAGCAGCAGCACCACGCCGGCAAGGCGCCAGGGCAGCCGCGACATTACGTCAGGGTCTCCATGGCGCCACCGTCGATGCGGATGTTCTGGCCGTGGATGGCGTCAGCGCGGGGGCTCGCCAGAAACGCCACCAGGTCGGCGACTTCCTCGCGCCGCGCGATCCGCCGGATGGGAATGTCAGCCGCCACGTGCGGCTCGATTTCGTCCCAGGTGCTGCCCCAGCCGTTCGCCCGACCGCGCTTGAGCCACGCGGCTTCGACCTCGGGTGTCAGTATCAGGCCGGGCGATACCAGATTCACGCGAATGGCGGTGCCCGCGACCTCGCGCGCCAGACTGATGGTCATGGTCGCGAGGGCGCCTTTGGCTGCGTAGTACTGCGGCATGCGGGCATTGGGTTGAGTGGAGCCGACGGTGCCGAGATTGATGATCCGGCCATACGGGCGGCTGCGCATGCCGGGTAGCAACGCGCGGATCAAGCGTTGCGCGGACAGCACGTTCTTCTGGTAGGACAGCAGCCAGTCTTCGGTGTCCGAGCGCTCCCAGCTGCCGCCGTCGGCGGTGCCGTAATTGTTGATCAGGATATCCACGCGCTCGCTCGCGCAGGCCTCGAGCAGCCGCAGCGAGCCGGCGTCGGTCGTAATGTCGCCGGTCACGGGCACACCGTCACCGATTTCCGCGACGGCTCGCTCGGCCTGGCCGTCAGCCAGCCCGTGCACCAGCACCCGCGCGCCCTCTTGCAGCAGTCGCTGGGCGATCACCAGACCGGTGCCTCTGACGCTGCCGGTGACGAGAGCGGTGCGGCCCGCGATGCCGAGATCCATGATCGGCGTCTCCTCTGCGCGAAAGGTTGCTCTGGAAGCCGCGCGACTATAGCACCAGGCGTCCATGGCCGCGGATATACTCGGGTTCAGATGGACGTCAGCGCCCTTATTCTGTTTCTCGCGATCGCGCTGATCGGCAGCTATGTCCAGGCGGTGGCCGGCTTTGCCATGGGGCTGCTGATGATCGCCGTCATGATCGCGAGCGGGCTGGTCGAGGTACCCTTCATGGCTGCCGTGATCAGTCTGCTGACTCTGACCAATATCCTGCTCTCCCTGCGCGGACACGCACAGCACATCGCGCGGTCGCTGTTCCTATGGCTTGCGATCAGCGTGCTGCCGGGGGTTGCTATCGGGGTATTCCTGCTGAATTTGTTGGAGCGGCGCGAGATGGCGCTGCTCGAGGGTCTGCTCGGCCTGTTCATCGTCGGCGGCAGTGTGGCCATGCTGGTCCGTCCTCGTCCCCGGCGGGTGCTCTCGCCGCCTGCGCTGACGGTGTTTGCAGGTGTCGCTGGAGGCGTATTGAGCGGGCTGTTCTCTGCCTCTGGCCCGGTCATGGGTGGGTTCATGTATCGGCAGCCGCTGGCGTTGGCGAGCATCCGCGCCACTCTGCTTGCCTACTTCGCGCTGTCGACGTCGGTGCGACTGGCGCTGGTCGGTGCGACCGGCGGTCTCACCCCGCTGGTGCTGCAGTACGCGCTTGCTGGACTGCCGCTCGTACTGATTGGAACCTGGCTCGGGCGTCGCTTTGTGCCGCCCTGGTCGGAGGTGGGCCTGAAACGCGGCGCCTTCGGGCTGCTGCTGCTGACTGGCACATGGATGCTGGTCCGCTCTGTGACCGAGCTGTGGTTCTGATACGGTGTTGGAGTGGCGTCGGACGCGCTGTCTGATTGGGGGTCTTGTAATCCGCCGACAAGCCGCTACCGTGCCGGCATGCACGAGCCTTCCGATTTCGATGCCATTCGCCCCTATCGCGACGACGAGGCTGCTGCCGTAGTGGCGCGGCTGTGCCGTGATCCTGATCTTCGTCGAGCCGCAGCCGTGTTCTTCATGCCCCGGTTCGCGCGGCTGCTGCCCGAACTGGCGCAGGAGCTCGTGGGACGCTATGTGGCGGTCAAGACCCGCCACATTCATACGGTGCGAGATGTACAGCGCTGGCTGACCCGGCATATGGCGCGGATCATCAGTGACTCAACCGATGCCCTGGAAGTGACGGGCCTTGATCGGCTGCAGCGGGG
>CAZVMA010000070.1:2431-5795 GCA_964628545.1 uncultured Pseudomonadales bacterium
GAACCATCGCGACATCGTGATGGATTCGGCGCTGCTGAACTTCGCGCTGCATCAGGCCGGGTTGGAAACCACCCGTACGGCGGTCGGTGACAATCTGTTCACTCTGCCGTGTGCGGCCGATCTGATGCGACTGAACAAAAGCTTTGTGGTGCAGCGCCGGGTGAGCGGCGCCAAGGCGCTGCTGAAGGCGGTGTCGCTGACCTCCGCATACATTCGGCATTCGCTCGAGGAAGGCGTTTCCGTCTGGATCGCTCAGCGCGAAGGTCGCGCCAAGGATGGCTATGACAGCACTGACGCGGCCGTTCTGAAAATGCTGGCACTGGCGTGGCGGAACGGCGAGTCCGGCGTGCGCGCGTTCGTTGAAAATGTCCGGATCGTGCCGGTGTCGGTGAGCTACGAGCTTGATGCCTGTGACACGCGCAAGGCCCACGAGCTGTGCGTAGCGGCCGAGACCGGGCGCTACATCAAAGCGCCCGACGAGGATTTGCGCAGCATGGTGCAGGGCATCGTGGGCTACAAGGGACGGGTGCATCTCGCCTTTGGCGCGCCGTTCACCGGCCCGGAATGCAGCGCGCTGGGTCGCTGCAGCGATTTCGTCGACGCCGACGCGCTGGCCTCTGCGCTGGATGCTGAGATCGCGCGCGGATTGCGCCTGTATCCGACCCATATCGATGCGGCAGCGCGGGTGGGTGCCGAGATTCCCGCCGCCGCTCGTGCTCAGGCGGGTGGTGTGCCCGCACCGAACCCGCGCGTCACGGCCGCCTGGCAGAATCGGCTGGCGCAGTGCCCGGGCGATGAGCGCCCGTATCTGATCGCCAGCTATGCCAACATCGTCCGCAACGTCAACGATCATCTGGTTGAGGCGCTGGCCTGACCAGGGCCCGGGGCTCAGATTACGCGCAGCGGTGGTTCGTCGAGCGCAGCCTGCTGCTCGCGCAGCGCCAGAACATGAGCCGACCAGTAGCGCATCGAGTCGAAGCCGGGAAAGGCTCTGGGAAACGCCGGATCGTGCCAGCGGCGGGCGATCCACGCGGCGTGATGCATGATGCGTAGCGTGCGCAGCGGCTCGATCCACTTCAATGCAGCGTCGTCGAAATCGGCAAACGTTTCGTAGGCCTCGACGATGCAGCCAAGCTGCGCTTCGCGGTCGCCGCGCTCGCCCGACAGCAGCATCCACAGATCCTGCATGGGCGGGCCGTTGACGCAGTCGTCGAAATCCACGAAGTGGGGTGAATCGCCTCGCCAGAGCAGGTTGCCCGGGTGACAGTCGCCGTGGATGCGTGTGTCTGCGGTCATGTCGGCGAGCTGCGTCTCGATGCGTCCGAGCAGATCCGACGTGATGCTGTCGTAGGCGCGCACCAGTTCGTCGGGAACAAACTGGTGCTCCAGCACGTAGTCTCGGCTGTCGGCGCCGAGACGGTCGACCGAGAGTGAAGGACGCGTCGCGAACCGGTGCGTACTGCCGATCGCGTGCATGCGCGCGAGCGTGCGCGCCAGAACCCGGAGATTGTCCGCATCTTCCAGGTTCGGCGCATGACCGCCCTGGCGCGGAAACACCGCATAGCGAAACCCCTCGTGTGTGAACAGCGTCTGGCCATCGCGCGCGATGGCCGCGACCACGGGCAGTTCGTGCTCGCGCAGTTCTGCCGTAAAGGCGTGCTCCTCGGCGATCTGTGCGTCGGTCCAGCGTCCTGGGCGGTAGAACTTGGGCACCACGAAAGTGCCGTCTTCCAGTTCGACCTGATAGACCCGGTTCAACTCCAGCAGACCGCCGGTCGTGCGAAAGCCGGCGGCGTCGACGGCATCCAGAATCAGATCGGGAGACAGGCCCGCGAAGGGCATCTCCAGGGTGGTCACCGCGTCGCCGGAGGATGACCCGGTAGGTCCAGTGGGTGAGGACATGACGGTAGTTGCGCCAGGTGCAGCAGCGGGCGGGCATGTTAGCCCCTCCTCAACGCGCGGGCGACCGCGAGCACGTGAATATCCGTAGCCCCCGCTGCGCGCAGCGCCTCGGCCATCGCGGTCGCAGTGCTGCCGGTAGTGATGACGTCATCGACGATGGCGACGGATCGGCCGGCAACGCGCGGCGATGCCGCGAACGCCCCCGACACGTTGGTGAATCGGGCGGCTCGACCCAGACCTCGCTGCCGAGCCACGGTACGCACCCGATGGGCGCCGCCGATCAGAACCGGTCGATCGAGGATACGGCCGACCTGACGCGCGAGAAGGACAGCCTGATTATGGCCCCGGAGCGCGATGCGCCGACTGTCCAGCGGCACCGGCACCAACACGTCAGGCCCGGCCGCGCCGTAGGCATCCAGCGCCGCGGCCGCGAGTATCAGGCCTAGCGTGCGCCCGCAGGACAGATTCATGCGGTCCTTGAACGCGGGGACCCAAACCGACACCGGGTCGGCGTATTGCAGTGGCGCGACTGTGCGGCTGTAGAGCGGCGGTACCGCGCGGCACTCGGTGCATATGCCCGGTGCGTATTCCGTGGACGCCCCCTGCTCCTCGGACGCCGCTTTGGGTAGCGCGCACCGGATACACGGGTTCTGCAGCCACGGCAGGGCCCGCCAGCATTCATGACAGAGATCGATGATCTGCCCGGGCGGTAGGGTGCTTGCGCAGGCGAGACAGAGCCCAGGGAAGAGGACTCGCAGCGCCGTCAGCGCGCGCGCCCACCATCGGGTGGTGCTCTTGGTCGTTGCCATGGTCGATTCCGGTTGGGAGGCCGACGCCAGTCTGGTGCGCGCTGATTGATTGGCGGGTGCGCAATTAGCCAGAAGCGGCATCAGCGGTGTGCGAGCGAGCTCATGGGAATTCGACGCGTTCCCGCGTAGGCTTTCGCGGTCGCAGAAGCTGACAAGTGATCCAAAACGGAGTCCGATCGATGCTGCAGTACCAGGCCCCCGTCCGCGACATGCACTTCTTGTTGGAGGACGTGTTTCGCGTCTTCGATACATGGCAGCGCCAATCGGCTCTGGCCGACATTACGCCGGATGTGGCTCGGGCCGTTCTGACCGAAGCGGGCCGCGTCGCGGCCGATGTCCTGACACCGCTGAATCAGTCGGGCGACCGGACTGGCGCCCGTATTGAGGCGGGTCGCGTCTTCACACCTGCGGGGTTCAAGGCCGGCTTCGACGAGATGGCCGCGGGGGGCTGGCTCGGCCTGTCCGGAAACCCCGACTACGGCGGCCAGGGTATGCCGAAGGCGCTCGGCGGGCTGGTGGAAGAGATGTACTGGGCTGCCAATCCCAGCTTGTATCTGTACGGTACCCTCACCGTTGGTGCCGCAATCTGCATCGACGCACACGGCAGCCCGGAACAGAAAGCCAAGTATCTGCCCGCCATCGCCAAGGGCGAG
>CAZVMA010000070.1:5805-10068 GCA_964628545.1 uncultured Pseudomonadales bacterium
GCGCCTGTACTCGGGCGAGTGGACTGGCGTGATGGCGCTGACCGAGGCGCACGCGGGCAGCGACCTCGGCATCATGCGCACGCGCGCAGAGCCCAACGCCGACGGCACTTATGCGATCCACGGCACCAAGATCTTTATCACCAGCGGTGACCACGATCTGGCATCGAACATCGTTCATCTGGTGCTTGCCCGCCTGCCGGATGCTCCGCCGGGCACGCGCGGGATCTCTTTGTTCATCGTGCC
The DNA here is from genome assembly GCA_964628545.1 of uncultured Pseudomonadales bacterium. Lineage (GTDB taxonomy): Bacteria > Pseudomonadota > Gammaproteobacteria > Pseudomonadales > Azotimanducaceae > UBA7803. Next base: position 6,049 of record CAZVMA010000070.1, read on the forward strand.
GAAATTTTTGCCTGACGCGAACGGCACCCCGGGTGCGCGCAACCGGTTCGCTCCTGGCGCCATCGAGCACAAGATGGGCATTCATGGCAACGCCACCTGCGTGATGAATTACGACGGCGCAACCGGCGTCATGCTGGGGCAGCCCCATCAGGGGCTCGCTGCCATGTTTACGATGATGAACTACGAGCGGCTCTCGGTCGGCCTGCAGGGTTTGGGTGCTGGCGAGATGGCGCTGCAGCAGGCCCTTCGCTACGCCTCGGAACGACGTCAGGGCCGCGGGCCAGAACGCGGATTGAGTGGCTCCGATACGGGCCTAGAGGCAGGAGCGGCGCGTGAGATGCGCGCGGTGACGACCAGCGCCGCAGACAGCGCCGACCTGTTGCTCGCGCATCCCGACGTGCGGCGCATGTTGCTCACGGTGCGGGCATTGACCGAAGGCGGGCGAGCGTTCGGGGTTCTCGCTGGTATGGCGCTCGATGACGGCCGTTATGGGGATGATGCGGTTGCCCAGGCGCGTTCCGAATTGCTGACGCCGATCGCCAAGGCGTTTCTGACCGATCGCGGTTTTGAGTGCGCGGTGCTCGCGCAGCAGATTTTTGGTGGTCACGGCTTCGTCCGCGAGTGGGGCGTAGAGCAGATTGTTCGCGACGCGCGCATCGCCCAGATTTACGAAGGAACGAATGGCATTCAGGCCATGGACCTGATCGGCCGCAAGGTGCTGCGCGACGGCGGGCAGATGCTGGGGTGTCTGCTGGAGGACCTGTCCGGTCAGCCGGTCGACCCGGAGTGGCGCGACGCAGTTGCGGGGGCGTTTCAGCGCCTGTCGCGCGTCACCTCGGCGCTGGTCGAGCGTTCGGGGACAGAGCCCACGCTGGCGGGCGCGGTCGCCACCGATTACCTCGACCTGGTGGGCTACACGCTCTATGCCTGGCTTTGGGGCCGCATGGCGCTTTGCGCACCAGCGGATGCGTTCGGCGCGGCGAAGCGGCAGACCGCAGCGTTTTACTTCGAGCGCTTGTTGCCCCGGTCACTGGCGCTGGAAGCCAGCGTGCTGGCCCCGCAGAAGTCGGTGGCAGGCGCGCTGCTGGCCGCCGAATGAACCGCGCCTGATTTCAGGCGCGCGGGAACACCCACGGCAGTGATGCGGACAGGCCGCCGTCCACCGGAATTGCTTGCCCGTTCACGTAGGACGCGCGGTCGCTCAGCAGAAAACAAGCCATTTGGGCGATCTCGATCGGCTGACCAGCGCGACGGGTGGGGTTGATCTGGCCGATCCGATCCTCGGTGCCGCGCTCACGCGCCCGGAGAAAGGCCGGCTGCGTCATTCCGGTCTCAATCAAGCCGGGACAGATGGCGTTAATGCGCACGCCGGTGCCGTACAGCTGGTAGGCCATCGTCTGCACGATGCTGATCACGCCAGCCTTGCTGGCGCTGTAGTCGACGCCGCCGGCATTTGCCCGCAGCCCGGCCACGGACGCGGTTGCCAGCAGGGCGCCCGCGCCCTGACGCGTCATGTGCGGCACGGCGTGCTTGATGGCCAAAAACACGCCAATCGTGTTCACGGCCAGCGTGCGCTGCCAGTCGTTCGCGTCCATTTCCGAAAAATGCTTACCGGCGCCACCAATTCCCGCATTCGCGTACAGGCCATCAAGGCCACCATACTCGCTGATGCAGCGGTCGATGAAGCCAGAGACGGCTTGCTCGTCGCTGACGTCAGCCTGCACCGCAATCGCGTGACCACCAGCCACGCGGATCTCGTGTACCGTCTCCAGAACGCCATCGGCGCGATCGACCGCGACGACGCGCGCACCCTCTGCTGCAGCGAGCAGGCTGGTAGCCCGACCAATGCCGCTCGCGGCCCCGGTGATAACGATGCGCTTGTCGGCGAGCGGCTTCATCGCTGCGAACTCCTGCGTGTCATCAGTGGATGGCGATCGGATTGATCACCGCCTGAACGGCCCCGGCGAAGCGCGGCTGTCCCAGCACGAACAGGAACTCGTGCACGCCATCGGCGGCGAGTTTGCGGGTATCCATGTTCTCCAGAATGTACACGCCGTTCTTGGCCAGCAACTCGGGGTGTACCGGGAATGCGGTCGTGGGATCCTCGTGCGGAATCACTTCTACGGCCCAGCAGTCTGAGCCCACTGCGACCACTCCGAGACCCGCCAGATAACGCGCGCCATCAACGCCCAGGCCGGGTTCCCCAGCCATGAACCGCGCCTTGTCGGTCTCGGCAACGTTCAGCCAGCCGGTGTGAAACAGGACGACGTCGCCCGCGCCGATTGCGACACCCTGCGCCTTGGCCGCGGCCTCGATTTCCGCGCGGTTGAAGGCGGTGCCTTCGGGCAGGATGTCTTTGCCGAAATGTTTGGCCATGTCCAGCAGCACGCCTCGCGACACAATGGGCGGGATCTGGTCGGTGCCGAGCTTCGCGAGGCCTTTCGGGGTCACGAAGTCCTTGGCGTGCATGCCGTTGTAGTAGCGGTGCTCCAGTCCCATGTGGCCGAGACCGTCGAGCTGGCTGCCGATGCCCATCCAGGTTTGCAGCATGTCGTCGTTGCCCGTGGCCTTGTTGCTGCCCATCGTGGTGCCGGTGCCGTCGCCCGGCTGCAGCACGGTGAGGGCGAACTGTCGGGGTGGATAGGCTGGCGCCTCGGGACCGGTAATCACTCCGAGCGAATAGGTTTTGCCGGTTTTCACCAGGCGCGCGGCCTCCAGCACCTTGGCGGGCGACAGCTGGTTGGCGGCGCCGATGGTGTCGTCAGCGCCATAGCGCGATGGGTACCAGGACTCCGCCGCCGCGGCGGCCGGTACGTTGGCAGCGAGTGTCGTCAGCAGTAAACCCGAGACCAGAAAGCGGTGCGCGCCCATGATGTCATCCCCCCAGTCAGTCGACAGACCCGTTTGTCGGCGAGTCTAGCCCGCTGCCTCAATGCAAGGCTACCCGCCCTTGCGCTCAGGGGTTCGGGGGAGGGCGCCGGTTGCAACCGGCCCGGGACCTCATCAGCTGTCCGGGCCGGGCAGCCGCACCTCGCGCAGTCGCTCGGGCAGTTTGCGGTAGATGCCCCCGAAACTGCCGTTGCTCATGATCAGAATGTGCCGGCGTCGATCCGGCAGTCGCGCCAGCGTGTCGACCAACTTGTCGATGCTGTCGAATTGCTGGGCGGGCACGACGCATTGCTGCACCACCTCATGCAGATCCCATTTGATATTTTCGCCGCGGAACCAGAACACCTGGTCCGCCGCCGCGCAGCAGGTCGTCAGCTCGTGGCGCAGGGTGCCAAGTGACATCGTGTGGGTGCGCGGTTCGACCACGGCAATGATTTCGTCGTTGCCCACCCGCTTGCGCAGCCCCTGCAGGGTCGTGCGAATGGCGGTGGGATGGTGCGCGAAATCGTCATAGACGACCGTGTTGCGCACCTCGGCGATCACGTCCATCCGCCGACGGACGCCAGCGAACCCCGCAAGCGACTCCAGGGCCACCTCCGGAGGAACTCCAGCGTGTCGCGCGGCTGCAACCGCGCCAAGCGCGTTCTGGATATTGTGCTCGCCCATCAGTGACCAGGTGACGCGACCGATACGGCGGTCGTTCAGCCAGATGTCGAATGCCGATTGGTCCGGCTCGACGGCGTCGGCATGCCAGTATTGTCCCGTGTCGCGCTCATGCGGGCGTTTGCGGATGTGCCGCTGCCCCACACGCTCGAGCGGTGTCCAGCAGCCTTGCTCCAGCATCTCGTTGACGCCCTCGTCTTCCGCGGGCGCGATGATTCGTCCACCGCCGGGCACGGTTCGCAGCAGATGGTGGAACTGGGTCTGGATGGCGGCAAGGCTGGGGAAGATATCCGCGTGGTCGAACTCCAGATTGTTGATCACCAGCGTGCGCGGTCGGTAGTGCACGAACTTTGACCGACGGTCGAAGTAGGAGGTGTCGTACTCGTCGGCCTCGACCACGAAGAACGGCGACGAGCCAAGTTTCGCGGAGCGATCAAATTCCTTCGGCACGCCGCCGATCAGGTAGCC
>CAZVMA010000071.1:0-10026 GCA_964628545.1 uncultured Pseudomonadales bacterium
CACCGGCTCGCCGAGATAGTCCTCGGCGGTCTTCTTCATCTTCTTCAATACTTCCGCCGAGATCTGAGGCGGCGCCAGCTTTTCGTTCTTCACCTCGACCCAGGCGTCGCCGTTTTTGGCCTGCACGATGCGATAGGGCACCATCTTGATGTCCTTCTGCACCACGTTGTCAGCGAACTTGCGGCCGATCAGGCGCTTGACCGCAAACAGCGTGTTGCTGGGGTTGGTTACCGCCTGCCGCTTGGCGCTCTGGCCGACCAGCGTTTCGCCGTCCTCCGTGTAGGCGATGATGGACGGGGTTGTCCGATCGCCTTCCGAGTTCTCGATAACCCGAACATCCTTGCCTTCCATGACCGCCACGCACGAGTTGGTCGTGCCGAGGTCAATGCCGATAATCCTGCCCATATCTGTCTCCTGTGTGCCTTTTGGTCCGGTATTCCGGCCGCGTCTGGCACGAATGTGTGTCCGGGAGGCCGCCTTTCAAGCCCGCGCGGAAGAATCTTGTTCGATCAGGCTGGAGCCTTGCTGACCACGACCTTGGCTGCGCGCACCAGCCGACCGTTCAGCAGATAGCCCTTCTGCATCACGTCCATCACCGAGTTCGGTTCTGCGTTCGGATTCGGCACCATGGCCATCGCCTCGTGCTGTTGCGGATCGAACGGCGCGCCGATCGGGTCGATCTGTACCACCCCGACTTTGGCCAACGCGCCTACAAACAACCGCAGCGACAGCTCGACGCCCTCCGCAATGGCACCTGCCTCGGCACCCGCGGCGCGGCGGGCGGTTTCGACGGCCTTTTCCAGGCTGTCGATCACCGGCAACAGCTCACCGCAGAATTTCTCGATGCCGAAGCGGTGCGCATTTTCGACGTCGCGCTGGGCGCGTCGACGAATGTTCTCGATTTCGGCCTGCGCGCGCAGTGCCTGATCCCGAAGCTGCTCACGAGCGGCGGCGGCCTCCGCCCGCGCCTCGACCAACTCCGAGACGGCAGAGTCAGGCTCGCCCGCGAATGCCGCCTGGTTCGGCGATTCGGCGCCGGGGGGCGGCGCGTCGGCCGGCGCCATCCCTGCATCTGATCGCGTGTGCTCGCCCGGCACCGCGCTCGTTTCTCCGGACATGCTTTCCCCTGCGGGGGTTTCCCTGGACATGGCGTCTCCCGTCACCGTTCGCGTTGCCTTCATCAAAGCACGGATCCCACAGCGCGCCGGTAACGAATACCGGGCAGGCGCTCCAGGAACTTGGTTCTGACGGCGCAATCTGGGGATAGATGGGGCGGATTCAAGTGCGCGCGAGCAAACGCGCGGCCGAAAGCGGTCGCCGCCGGCACGCCCAGGGCTTGATGCACTCAGAATCGATTGCTGCGCAGGGGACGGGTCGCGGGCGAAGTATGGTCGTCAGGCGGCATCTCAGCTGAAGTTCATGGCGGCACCGAGGACCCGCGCCGTCACATCGACTGCCGGAATGATCTCCTGGTAGGCCATGCGGGTTGGGCCGATCACGCCGAGCACGCCAGCCACGCGGCCGCCCTGACCGTAGGGCGCAAGCACCAGACTCAAGTCGTCCAGCAGATCGTAACCAGACTCCTTGCCGATGTAGAGCTGAATACCGTCACTTGCGGCGCAGCGGTCCAGCAGGTCGACCAACGTGCCCTTGCGTGAGAAAGCATCGAACAGCCGCCTGACCTGATCGACGTTGGCGCTGAAATCCAGCAGATGAGTCTCGCCGGACACCACCAGCGCCTGCTCGCTCTCGGCCGTTTGCTCAAAGGCGCGGGAGGCAACCGAGAGGGCCGTTTGCATCAGCGCGTCCATGCGGTCCTTGTCGGCCTGCATGTCCGAGAGCAGCGCCTCTCGAATCTGGGCCAGCGTCATGCCGCCGAACTCGCGATTCAGATAGTTCGACGCCTGCGTCAGTTCGGCCGAGCCGTACTCGCGATCGGTGCGAATCACCCGGTTCTGCACCTCACGGTCGTTCAGGACCAGAATGACCAGCACCCGCTGACCGGATAGCGGCAGGAATTCCAGATGTCGCAGCGCCGCCTGATCTCGGTGCGGCAGGGTAATGACGCAGGCCATGTGGGTGAGATGCGACAGTACCTCGGATGCCGATTCGACCAGCACCTTGGGTTCGAGATCCGGGTTCAACCGATCGCGGAGCTGCTCGACCTGACGCTCGTCCAGCGGGCGTACATGCAGCAGACTGTCGACGAAGAAGCGCAACCCGCGATTGGTGGGAATGCGCCCGGCAGACGTATGCGGCGACCGAACCAGGCCATGCCCCTCGAGCTCGGCGAGCACATTGCGCACGGTGGCGGGACTGACTTCGACCCCGGGCTGCGCGGCAAGGCGACGCGAAGGCACCGGCGTGCCCTCGGAAATATAGTGCTCCACCAGCAGCTTGAAGACCCGCTGGGCGCGCGCATCGAGAATGTCTTCAGCAGATCGTCTCATCGGGATTACAAATTAACTGGGCGTCTCCGTTAATATCAAGCCATGCGACCCGCCGTTCTCAAGGCTCTCACGATTCGTGATTTCGCGCTGGTCGCACGGCTTGAGATCGCGTTCGATCAGGGCCTGACCGTGATCACCGGCGAGTCCGGCGCGGGCAAGTCCATTCTGCTCGGCGCACTGGGTCTGGTGCTTGGCGATCGGGCGGCGGCAGACGCGGTGCGGCCCGGGGCCGAGCGCGCTGACGTCACCGCGGAGTTCGATCTATCCGGTTGCCCAGACAGCGTTGACCTGCTCGCCGCACAGGACCTCACCGACACCGACCAGCCCACTCGCTGTCTGGTGCGCCGCATCGTTGGCGCCGATGGGCGTTCACGCGCGTTCGTCAACGGCACGCCGGCCACCCTGCAGACCCTGCGCGAGCTGTGTGCAGGCCTGATCGACATCCACGGCCAGCACGAGCATGCACGACTCCTCGCCCGGGAGGTACAACTGTCGCTGCTCGATGATTATGGCGTATCCCCGAGCCTGCTCGCTGAGTGTCGAACGGCCTATCGGCAATGGCAGCGCGCGGACGTATCGGCACGGGAGCTGGCCGCGCAAATTGCCGCACGTGCTGATCGTGCGGCGCTGCTCGAGTATCAACTGGGCGAGCTCGAAGCACTGGGACTGGCCGACGGCGACTATGAGCGCATCGACGCCAGCCATCGACGACTCGGGCAGGCCCGCGCTCTGCGCGAGGCCACCGGCGCGGTCATTGATCTGCTCACCGAACACGCGCCCGTCGGCGCGGCGCTGCGTCGCCTGGACACCCTGGACGACAACCACAGCCGGCTCGAGGCGGCGCGCGAAACGCTGCGAGCCGCCGCAGATCTGGTGGAGGACGCCGTCCATGACCTGCGCGCGTACGACGACACTCTGGACGTTGATCCCGAGGTGTTCGCAGACCTGGATCGCCAACTCGTCGCCATGCTCGATCTGGCGCGCAAGCATCGCGTGCACGCCAGCGAACTCGTGCGCCACGCCGAGGGTCTACGGGCCGAGCTTGCAACCCAGGGCAGCGACCGGTCGGAATTGGATCACCTGCGGGCCACAGCCAGCGCGGAGCGGGCCCGTTTTGCGACGCTGGCCGAACGCATTCGCGGCGAGCGACGGGCGGCAGCCAGCAGCTTCGAAAGCGCCGTCGGCGCCTGCATGAACACTCTCGGGATACGCGGCGGGGCGCTGCACGTTCAATTCAGCGAAGCCGAAAACGAGTCGGGTATCGACACCATCGAGTTCTTCGTGACCACCAATCCGAAATACCCACCCGGATCGCTCGGCCGGATTGCTTCCGGGGGCGAGCGCGCCCGCATCAGCCTGGCCATTCAGGTCGCGGCCGCCGCGCGCAGCGCCCTGCCCTGTCTGGTTCTGGACGAGGCCGACGTCGGAGTCGGCGGCACCACGGCCGACGTCGTGGGCCGACTGCTGCGCGCGCTGGCGGAGCACACCCAGGTGCTGTGCGTCACCCACGCCCCGCAGGTCGCCGCCCTGGGCCACCATCACCTGAAGGTGCAGAAGGATGCTGCGCAAGACACGCAGATCGAGCCGCTACCCGGCGATGCACGGATCGAAGAGCTGGCGCGCATGCTTGCGGGCGCCGACGTGAACGAGCGCGCACGGGATTACGCCCGCACGCTGCTCGACGACGCCGCGCGCGCGCCGCTTCATTAGCCGACCGCGAGTCGGGTACCATGTTTGCCCGAATCCGTCGGATCATTATTGCCATGCGCACCCTTGTAGGCACTGTCATCGGCATCAGCGTCATCGGCGCCTGCGTGCTGCAGGCAGGCTGCAGCATGCCTAATTTCCGACTGCCCAAGCTGCACAAGGTGGCCGTCCAGCAGGGCAACGTCATCACTCAGCGGATGATCGACCAGCTGAAGCCCGGGCTCTCACGCGAACAAGTGGTATTCATCATGGGCGAACCGATCTACCGGAACACCTTCGATGACAGCCGCTGGGATTACCTGTACTCGTTCGAGATACCGGGCGACTACGTCGAGCGGAAGCGCCTCAGCATCTTCTTTCGGGATGACGTGATGACCCACTTCGAGGGTGACTACACGCCGACAGCCATCACCGAACCGGAAGTTCCTGAGTCGATCCGCGAGCAGGCGACAGAGAAGCGCTCCTGACGTCAGCGTCGGCTTCGATGATCCTTCGCGTGCGGCCGCGCTGGCCGCGCGAAACCTAACCGCGGCCGCAAAGGGCGCGCAGAAAGAGGGCTTGAGGAATGACCACCTCCGATCAGGATTTTGATCTCAGTGCGCTTTGGGACGCGCATTGCCAACATGAATTTGCGGCCCGCGACGTCAACGCCACCATGCAAACCATGGTGGCCGAACCCTACGTTAATCATATTCCGACGATGACCGGCGGGGTCGGACACGATCAGCTGAAGCGTTTCTACAAACACCATTTCGTCAACTCGAACCCTGAGGACACGAAACTGGTTCCCCTCTCGCGCACGGTCGGCAAAGACCGCGTCGTCGACGAGATGCTGTTCTGCTTCACGCACACGCGCGAGATTGACTGGATGCTTCCGGGCATTCCCCCCACCGGCAAGTACGTCGAGGTTCCACTCGTCGCCATCGTCTGCTTCGAGGGCGACAAGCTCTACAACGAACACATTTACTGGGATCAGGCCTCGGTGCTGGTGCAGATCGGCAAGCTCGATCCCGCCATGCTGCCGGTCGCTGGCATCGAGACCGCCCGAAAGCTGGTCGATAAGACGCTGCCGTCGAACACGATGATGGCGAAAGCCTGGGCCAGCAGCGAAGGCAAGGCGGTCTGACCGTCCGCACTATCCATGCTGCTGAATCTACTTCTGGTCGCCGGCGGTTTCGTCGTACTCGTGCTGGGTGCCGAGTGGCTGGTGCGAGGCGCCTCGAAGCTTGCCGCTGCCGCCGGGGTGCCTTCGCTGGTGATCGGACTCACCGTGGTGGCCTTCGGTACCAACGCGCCTGAACTCGCCGTCAGTGTGGGCTCGGCGCTTGCTGGCTCCGCAGACATTGCGGTTGGCAAAGTCGTGGGCAGCAATATCTTCAACGTGCTGTTCATTCTGGGCCCATACCTGCTGGCAGCGCAGTACGCGCAAGCCGGGCGGTTGAACGGGCCCGGGGTCGAGCGCTGATGCGTGATCGATGACCGCAATGGCGCGATCGTTGCTTCGCCCCTGCCGGTCATGAAGCTTGCCGCCTTCACCAACCTCGCCTGTCCACTTGACGGTCTGCCGCTTCGGGCGGATGCCGGCTGCTGGCGCTGTGCAGCGGATCATCATTTCGATGTTGCGCGCGAAGGTTATGTGCACCTGCTGCCCGTGCAGCACAAGCGCTCGCGCGATCCCGGCGACAGCAAAGCGATGGTTGCTGCGCGGCGACGGTTTCTCGACGCTGGCCACTACGCGCCGATCGCCGCGGCGGTCTGCACGTCCCTGCTGGCCGGTGCGCACACCGACGAACCCTTGCGCTGCCTCGATGCCGGGTGCGGCGAAGGCTACTACCTGCGCCACCTGGCGCAGGCGACCATGAGTCGGGCGCTCGAGCTAATCGGCCTCGATATCTCGAAATGGGCCGTGCAGGCTGCTGCCCGACGCCAGCCCGAGATCACCTGGGTCGTCGCCAGTAACGCCCGCCTGCCGATACCGGCGGAATCGCTCGACCGCGTGTTGTGTCTCTTCGGGTTTCCCGCGCCGCACGAGTTCGCTCGCGTGCTGCGTTCGGGTGGTGAAGTGCTGCTGGCAGACCCCGGGCCGGCGCACTTGCGGGAATTGCGCGAAGTGATCTATCCGCGTCTGAAGGCGCCCGGTACAGAATCGCTGCAGGTACCCGCCGAATTTCAAGCCTTGCCGGGGGACCGCCTTAACACGCAAATGCATCTGGGTTCGGCCCAGACGATCGCTGATCTGCTCGTCATGACGCCCCATCACTATCGAGCCAGCGCCGAGGGGCGAGCTGCGGCGTCAGCCTTGGGGCACCTCGACGTCACTCTTGATGTCCGCCTGACGCGCTGGCGGCGTCTCTGACCGGGCTTGCAAAGATCTGTCAGCGAGAGGTCTGCCGGCCGACTTTGGTCGTCCCCAACCGGCCGCGTGCCCGGCGCGCAGCCGCGGGGTCGATCAGCAGCGGTCGATAGCATTCCAGCCGGTCAAAGGCGTCCAGCCGCCGGTTCGGCGAAGCCACCTCACCGTGCACTCCCACATACCGAAGATCGATGCCGAAAAATTCCGGCATCGCTTGCAGCGCGCACACCGCATCAGCCACCGTCGCGTGCTCCGGCAGGGTCAACGCCACCTCGATGACCTCCTGCGGACGCGCTGCCACCGCCGTGATGACCAGTGACGGTGTAGTCAAGGTGCATCGGCCTGCGGCTGATCCGCGGCGCCCGGACCCGCGACCGGCGAATTGGCAGCAGGCGATTGGCTTACGGGTGCACTCGACGCGCGCGCGCAGAAAGCATCAACCATGCGGTCTGCGGCCCGCACAAAGAACGCGCCAAACGCCGGTCCGAACAGTGCTGCCGCCCCGGCCAGCTCGAACTCAAGCCGCAGGGCGACGCGACACCCCTGATCGCCGCCTATGGACGCGAACGTCCACACCCCGCCGAACTGCCGAAAGGGCCCGGATACCAGTTCGAGCTCAATACGCTCGTGCGGATAGCGCCGGTTCCGGGTCGTGAACCGCTCGCGAATGCCGCTGCCCGCCACCTCCAGTTCAGCCACCATCTCCTGCGGCGTGCTGGCGTGGATCACAGCCCGACTGCACCAGGGCAGAAACTCCGGATAGCGAGCGACATCGTCCACCACCGCGAACAGGATGCGGGAAGGCAGCGGCACCAGCGCGGAGCGAACGATTTCCGGCATCTCAGCCCTCAGCTGATCAGGTTGCTGAGCAGAACCGCAAAGACCCCCAGGGGCGCGATAACGCCCACCAGGGCACGCCATAGAATCCGCACCCAAGGGCGATCCAGCCCAAGCTCCGAACCAACCACCGACAGCGGCAACACCCAGCCCGCGAACAAGGCAATCAACATACCGCCGACGGGCAGCAAAATGCTCTGCGAGATGAAATCCGCCATCTCGAACACATTGCGCCCACCGATGATGTTGACGTCGGACCACACGTTGAACGACAGCGCCGAACCGATACCGAGCAGCCAGCACATGACGCCCCAGGAAATTGCCACCCGGGCGCGCTTGGCGTTGTATTCCTCAACCAGATAAGCCAGCACCGGTTCGCACATGGAAATGGTCGATGTGATGGCGGCCAGGCATACCAGCAGGAAGAACAGGGCGCCAAAAACGAGTCCGAACGGCAGCTGGCCAAAGGCCAGGGGCAACGTGACGAACATGAGGCCAGGGCCCTCGCCGGGCGCGAGACCATTGGCGAACACCAGCGGAAACACCACCAGCGCCGCGCCAATCGAAACCAGAGTGTCCAGACCCACGATCACCCCGACCGAAGTGACAATGCCTGTGCGCGCGGGCACATAGGCGCCGTACGCCATCAGCGCCCCCATGCCAACGCTCAGCGTGAAGAAGGCATGGGCTAGCGCCACCAGCACGGTGCGGGGGGTGACCTGCGACCAGTCGGGGGCGAACACGAACTCGACGCCCGCGGCGAACCCGCTGGTGGTAGCGGCATAACCCAGCAGCACCACCAGGAGGACCAGCAACAAGGGCATGAACCAGCGGATAGCGACCTCGAGGCCGCCCTTGACGCCCCGTCGAATGATCAACACCGTCGCGACCGTGAACACCGTATGCCAGGCCAGCACCAGCCAGGGATTGCCGGTCAGTTCGGCAAAGGTCGCCTGAGAATCGGCGGCCGACGCGCCCTCGAACCGGCCGCTCGCGAACAGCATCAGATAGTGCACTGCCCAACCGGCGATCACGGTGTAGTAGGACAGCAGCAGCAGTCCGGCCACTATCCCGATCCATCCCACCAGCGACCAGGCGGGGCGTGACCCGGTCGCGGCCGCGAAGTGCCGCAGCGTATGCAGCGGACTGCGCCGACCGGCGCGCCCCAACAGCACTTCGGCCAACATCACCGGCAGACCCACCAGCAGGATGCAGGCCAGATAGATCAGCACGAAGGCGCCGCCGCCGTTTTCGCCGGTGATGTAGGGAAAGCGCCAGATATTGCCAAGGCCCACCGCTGAGCCTGCGGCTGCCAGAATGAACAGCCTACGGCTGGACCAGGTCACCGACCTCGCTTCGCTCGCGCGTGACATTGTTCTCTCCTGGCCGGTGCGGGGCCGCGATTGTCCACCGAAGGTTGGGAAGCGCTCAAGGTTCGGACCTATAATCGGCCGATGTCGAAAACCGAATCTTCCCGTGGCTCAGCCACCATCGCGCAGAACAAGCGCGCCACCCACGACTATCTGATCGAGGAGCGGTTCGAGGCCGGCCTTGTGCTCGAAGGCTGGGAGGTGAAAAGTCTGCGCGCCGGCAAGGCGCAGCTGGTCGACTCCTACGTGCTGATTCGAAATGGTGAAGCGTGGCTGCTGGGGGCCAACTTCACGCCCCTCGTTTCCGCTTCAACCCACGTCATCGCCGATCCGCAGCGCACCCGCAAGCTGCTGCTGAATCATCGGGAACTGGTGCGGGTCATGACCGCGACTCAGCAAAAAGGCTTTGCCTGCATTGCGCTGAGGCTGTACTGGAAGAACAACCGGGTGAAGTGCGAGATCGCTTTGGGCCGAGGGAAGAAGCTGCACGACAAGCGCGCAGCGCTAAAAGAACGGGAGTGGGGGCGGGAAAAGGATCGTCTGCGACGCCACGCCGTCTGAACGCCATCGGTCAGGCCGCACCGATCTCCCGCCGCCAGTGGACCATCTCGAGGGCAGCGGTGGCCGCTTCGTAGCCCTTGTTGAACTCATCGTCCGAGCCGCGCGCGCGCGCATGCTCGATGTCGAACACCGGCAGCACTTCGACTATCACCGGCCGCCGATATTGCAGCCCGATGGCGGCCAGACCGCGCATGCACTCGTTGCTGATCATTTCAAAATGCAGGGTTTCGCCCTTCAGGATCACGCCGAAGCAGATGACGGCGTCGAGATCGCCGGCGCGATCGGTCGCCAGCAAATCGGCAGCGGCAAGCGGCAGCTCGAGGCATCCCGGCAAGGTGTGCACCTCGATGCGCTCATAACCCGCTTCCCTCAGCACGCGCTCGCAGGTCGAGGACATGGCTCCGACATACTCGGGGTACCACTTGCTCTGGATGATCGCGATGCGGCCAGGGGCGGCAATGCGAGGCAGGTTGGAAAGATCGATCCGGGTCTGGGCCATGCGTGCTGCGTCCGATGCGGGCCTAGGGCGTGCGTTTGCCGGTGAACCGGCCACCCATGCGGTCGCCCATCTGCATGGTGCCGGACATGGTATCGCCGTCGACGGTACCGGTGTAGGTGACTTGCGCCGAACCCATGGGGCCCGAGACCAGAAACGTGAATTTGATGTTGTTGCCGGATAGCGTGCCGGTGACCGGTTGATCGCCGAAGCGTCCGCGGTAGGTACCGCTGAGCGTGTTGCCTTCCTGCG
>CAZVMA010000072.1:0-5418 GCA_964628545.1 uncultured Pseudomonadales bacterium
CCGACTTGACGTCGGCCTCGTCCGACACGTCGGCGGGAGCCGCCTCGGCCGTGCCACCCGCGTCGCGGATCTCGTCTTTGACAGCCAGCGCGAGGTCGGCTTCGTTTCGGTCGAGCGGCAGATCGCCATTGGCGAGCAGCAGTATCTGCCCGCGCAGCAGTCGCAGGGCGGGCGTTATCGCGTGCATGCAGGGCTGACCGAGTATGTGGCCGGCGTCGGCGCCCGGGTCGCTGCGGCCAGCGGGGTAGAGCTGCCCTACGAATTCGTGGTGCTGAACAACGACGTGCCGAACGCCTGGGCCTTGCCCGGCGGCAAGATCGCCGTGAACCGCGGACTGTTGACCGAGCTGCGCAACGAGTCGGAGCTGGCAGCCGTATTGGCGCATGAGGTCGTACACGCGGCTGGGCGCCACGGCGCGCAAGCGATGGAGCGCGGCGTGTTGACGCAGGTGGCTGTGCTCGGCGCCGCGATCGGCGCGTCCGGCTCGGACTACGGCAACCTGGCCGTCGGCGCGGCCTCCGGCGCGGCGGCGCTGGTAAACCAGCGCTACGGACGCGATGCGGAGCGCGAAGCTGATCGCTACGGTATTCGCTACATGGCCGCAGCGGGCTACGACCCTGAAGCGGCCGTCACGCTGCAGCAGACCTTCGTGCGCCTGTCCGAGGGCCGCAAGGCGTCCTGGTTCGAAGGCCTGTTTGCCAGCCATCCGCCCTCGGCCGAGCGTGTGCTGAACAATCGCGCGATCGTGGACGCGCTCCGCGCGGAAGGTGTCACCGGCGGCGAACTGGGCGCTGAAAGATACGCCGCTGCGCTGGCATCGCTGCGCGCTGACGCCGAAGCGTACGCTGCCGCGTCAGCGGCGCGCAAAGCCATGGCGGATGATCGCCTGGAGGAAGCAGAGGCGCTGGCCCGCAAGGCGATCACGCTGCAGGACAGCGAGGCCGCGTTTCACGGTCTGGTGGGCGATGTGGCGCGCCAGCAGCGTCGACATCGAGCCGCCGTGGATGCCTATGGTGAAGCGATCGCCATCGATCCCGAGTACTTCGCGTATTACGTCGGCCGCGGTGTTGCGCGCAGTCGTCTCGGCAGGGAGGAAAGAGCGCGCGCGCGCAGCGACTTCGAGCGTTCACTGGCGCTGCTGCCGACCGCGGTGGCTTATCTTGAACTGGGACGCATCGCGGAGGCCGACGGCGACATCGATCGCGCTTATGGGTATTTCGAGGCTGCAGCGACCTCCGACAGCCGGGTAGGTCGCGCGGCTCGGGAAGATGCCATGCGGCTTGATCTGCCCCGCAATCCCGGTCGGTACCTGAACGCCGAGGTGCAGCGCGACGGCCGCGGTCGCCTGCTGCTGGGCGTCGCAAATCGCTCGTCCGTGACCGTTGAAGACGTGACCGTGCGCGTCGCGCTGATGGATGCCAGTGGCCGCGTCAGCGAGGGTGTGCGGCGCGTCTGGCGCATTCCACCGGGAGCGGTCGACTGGCAGGTGCTCGCGAACGATGGCAGCACCGTTCGCGATGCCCGGGCCGGGGTCGTGGCCGCGCGCCTGAGCGGCACGGACGCGCACCGCATGCGCTGAGTGTTCGTGGCCCTGTCGCCGGACTCGTTCAGGCCCCGGGGGCCAGGATCAGCCGGGTCACGCGCAGGGTTACACCTTGCCCACGTACTCGTCCATGTTGGCCGTGCGCAGCGCAGTTTCCTTGGCGCGATCCATGTCGTAATGCAGCCGCGACACAATGCGCTGCGCGTACAGCCCGCCGCCCGCCTGGATATTGGTGACGGCGTTCCAGCCGCCCAGCGCATCTGCGGTTAGATCGCGTATCGCGTGGAATAGCTTGGCGCGGTATAGGCCGTCAACGGACTGCATGGTACCCATGTATTTGCGTGCCAGATGCCCGACCTGCTCGCTTTCAAAATCTGCGTGCAGCGGCGCGGTCAGAATGGCGCCGCCGCCGATGTCGTGCAGGTGGCGCACCATGGTCGACCAATTCGCGGCGCCGTGGTATTTGCCCGCGTTCGTATACAGCTCGTCCGGAAAGGCCGCCCCATCGGAGGTGATGTGGCAGTGCTCGATGGCGGCCTCCAGGGATGCGCGGATTAGCGTGGCGTTGATCAGCATCTCGGAGATCTTTTCCTTGATATGGCCAACGCGATCGAGGCCGTTCGCCTCCGAGATCAGCTGCGCGAACCCCACCAGGGCGTCGTACCGCGACGCCATGGACGACAGACCGCCGAGTCGCTCCCAGAGCCCGAGCGAATGCGCGAACACGCCTGCAAGCTCCGGATTGCCGTCCAGGAACACGCGCTCGTTTGGCACGAACACGTCGTCGAAGATCACGAACCCCTCGGGGGTGTGGTGTTTGCCCGAAATGGGAAAATCGCGCTTATCGTGGTGCCGCGGGGCGTAGGTCGTATTGATGATCTTCACGCCGGGAGCGTTCACCGGCACCATGCAGGCGACCGAGTACTGCGCTTCGTCGGCTTTCATCGACTTGGTCGGAATCGTCATCAGCTCGTGCCCCATGGAAGCGGCCGAGATGTGCAGCTTTGCGCCGCGTATGACGATGCCGTCCGAACGCCGATCGACCACCCGCACGTAGTGGTCCGGGTCGTCCTGCTGCGCCGGGCGGCGACTGCGGTCGCCCTTCGAATCGGTGATGCACTGGGTCATGCGAATGTCGCGCTTTTGCGCGTCGGCCACGTAGGCGCGGATGCGCGCCGCATTTTCCGGCAGCTTGTCTTCGATGCGGTCCGCGGCCGTCAGCAGCGTCATGATCGATGCGTAGGTGACGTGCGTCAGCAGGTCCACGGTCTCGTGCAGTTCCACCTGCTCGCGCAGCTCGTGCGCGTTGCTCGGTACCTTCATGAACGCGCCCACTGCACCTGGGGCTGGATCGTAGAACCGGTCGTAGCCGGCGGCAGCCGAGTCGACCGTGACGCCCAGAATCGGGTGATGGGCCAGATCGACGATCTGCTGGCCCTCGAAGAACGTTTCGCGGCCGTCCTCGAGCGAACGGCGGTATTGGTCACCGGTCATCATGTCGCAAGCCCCCCTCGCATTACGCGTCCATTTGCCGCTAGAACGGCGTTATGAAAAACATCTCTCGACGGAAAGTAAAGCCGCTTAGCGCTGCACCCAGCCGCCGGTGAATGGAATGGCCTGGCCGACGATGAAATCGCTCTCGTCGCTCGCCAGAAACAGGGCGAACAATGCGTCTTCGCGCGCGCTGGCCAGTCGCCCCAGCGGCACCTGCCGGCGCAGGCTTTCCTGAAATGAGGGTTTCGCCCGCAGTTCCGGTGGGTAGTACACCGGGTTCTCGACGTAGTTCTGCGCGATCAGGTTGACCTGAATGTTGTGCGGCGCCATCTCGACACCCACGGACTGCACGTAACCCACCTGCGCGGCGCGCGCAGCGCTGTAGGCAGCGACGGTTTTCAGTCCGCGCAGCGCCACCGCACTGCCGTAGACGACGATCTTGCCGCGGCGGCGCGCGATCATCTGCGGCAGCACGGCCCGTGTCAGCCGGTGCAGCGGGTGCACCATGACGTCGAAGGTGGTGGACCAGATCAGGTCGTCGACGTCGGTGACGGGCGTGCCGGAGAAGTTGGGTGATGCGAGGTTGGCGACCAGCACATCGATCGGCCCCACCTCGGCGATCAGCGCCTCGCAGGCGTAAGGTTCCGTCAGGTCGCGGGTGTCGGCGTGCACCAGCGCGCCCTCCGCTCGGAACAACTCGATGGTGGCTGGTCCCATGTAGTCGTCGGCCTGTGTGACCAGTACCCGCTTGCCGGCCAGACGACCGTGCGCCGAGATCTCGCTCATGGTATCCCGCTCCCCGGTGTGGATACGGTAAGGTTACGCGCTTTGCAGCCCGCTGGAGAACGCGCATGTCCGAGCCGGTCACCGTCTTTGATCACCCGCTCTCGCCTTACGGCCAGAAAGTAAAGATCGCCCTGATCGAGAAGGGCGTGGCGTTCGAGGCGCCCCTGCCGGGCAACATCGGCAGCGGCAATACCGGTGTCGACTTCGCGCGCGTCAGCCCGCGCGGCGAGGTACCGGCGCTGATCGACGGCACTGTCGCCGTGTTCGACTCCACCATCATCTTGGAATACATCGAAGACCGCTGGCCGAACCCGCCTCTGTTGCCCTCGGCGCCCGCCGAGCGTGCGCGGGTGCGGATGCTCGAGGAAGCGCTCGACACGCACTTCGAGGCCATCACCTGGGGGCTGTCAGAGATTCGCAACTTCCGGCGGGCATCGGGTGAACTGGCCGCGGCCATGGAGGCGCGCGCAGGCGAGCAGCTGGCCGGCTGGTACCGCTGGCTCGAAGCCGAGCTGGGGTCGCGGCCCTGGTTCAACGGCGCCGACTTTGGCTGGGGCGATCTTTGTGTGGTGCCGTTTGTGAATGGGGCGGTTGGCTTCGGGCATCGGCCGGCAGCGGGCACCCGGCTTGCGGACTGGCTCGCGCGCGCCAATGCGCGCCCCAGCGTGGCCACTTGCGCGCAGGCGGCAGCGGCAGTCGGGTTCGATAGCCCGGCCATCAGTCTCGATGCCGTCTACGCGGCTATGGAGCAGGGCCTGTTCAAGCGCGAGTACCGTGACCATCGGCTGGAGTGGATGGTGAAGACCGGTGGGTTGTCGATCGTCGAGGCCGGGCTGGCGAAGCGGAACATTCGCTTCATCGAGCCGTTTCCGACGTGAGTCAGGTGAAGGTCAGCCGCCGCGCCCGTTTACGTAGATTGTCGATTCGTTGGCGCCGCGCTCCTGTTGGCTTTGCACCCAGCTCGATGAGCGGTGTTCGGAGTCTGGTGTTGTGCACACCTTGCGCTTTTGCAGGCGCGAGCCGGTGACCGCGGTCTCCTTGCAGCTCATCTGGCTGACTTTGGTGGCCGTCGTCTCGTTCACTTCGACTGTTTGAGACTTGGCCCCAGGCGCCGTACCTTGATCGGCAGAGTCAGCGTCTGCGTAAGCGTTTGCGAACGTAAGCCACAGCACGACGGCCCAGGCTGCGGCTGCCGCCCCACGAGTTCGCATGGCTCTAACCCTTTTCATCCGGATGAACCGCGATGGTAACACGCTCAACAACGGACCCCCAGCCCGGCAGCGGCGAGCGATTGCTGCTCGCGCTGCGAGATCAGGTCGAACGGGCACCGGATGATGCGTCGCTTTGGCTGCGCCTGTGTCATCAACTGATCGGCGCGGGTGAGGTACGAGAAGCGCGTGAAGCGCAGGCCGAGTCGTTGCGGCTTCGGTCGGTTTCTGGGCCAACATCGATCCGTCGCGCGGCGACTGCGCTGGCGGCGGGTCGATTGCCTGAGGCGCAACTTTTTGCTGACGATATGCTGCGTGCGCATCGCGACGATCCCCTCGCCCTGCGTGTGGCCGCGGAGATTGCGTTTCGGCGCAACCAGGACCACC
>CAZVMA010000072.1:5428-9811 GCA_964628545.1 uncultured Pseudomonadales bacterium
TCCAGGCCGCGGACTTGCTGAACCGTTGTCTGGCGCTGGATGCGCGTGCGCCAGGAGCCGACTTTGCGCTGGCGCTGGTGCACTATCGATTGGGCAATATGCTGGCTGCTCGAGCCGCGCTGTTGAAGCTCGCCGACGCTGACCCCGATAACCCGGCTGGACGCACGCTGCTTGCGTCGGTGCTGACACGGTTGAACGACATGGCGCCGGCCCTGGCGCTGTATGAGCGACTGCTGACAGAGTTCCCCGGCAATGCCGGCTTCTGGACCCTGCAGGGGCATGCGCTGAAGTCGGTGGGTCGGCAGAACGAGGCGATTGCTGCCTACCGACAGACCATAAGCCTGCGTCCCGGTCACGGGGAAGCGTGGTGGAGCCTCGCCAATCTGAAGACGGTCCGCTTCGACCTCGACGACGCGCGGGCGATGGAGCAGGCCGTGGTTCAGTCGGCCGAGGATGACGAGGATCGCACCCACTTTCACTTTGCCCTTGGGAAGGCGTACGAGGACCTTGCCGATTACGATCGCTCGTTCGCGCATTATGCGGAAGGGAATCGGCTTAGGTTGACGCTGGCCGAATACGACACTTCGAGTTCGACCATCAATCTGCGACGCAGCCAACAGGTCTTTACCGCGGAGTTTCTGGCCCGACGTCGCGGCGTGGGCGCACCGGCGCGGGATGCGATCTTCATTGTCGGCCTGCCGCGTTCTGGCTCAACGCTGCTGGAGCAGATCCTGGCCTCGCACCCGCTGGTCGAGGGCACCATGGAGCTCTCCGATCTCAGCGAGATTGCCCGCACGATCGCTGATCGCCGCGATGCCCCGGACGACTACGACTATGTGCCGCTGCTGCCCGAGATTGAAGATCAAGAGTGGCGCCGCCTGGGCGAACGCTATCTCGAGACTACTCGCACGCATCGGAAGACGGATCGTCCCTACTTCATCGACAAGATGCCCAATAACTTTTCCCACCTTGGTCTGCTGCATCTGATTCTGCCGAATGCGCGCATCATTGATGCGCGCCGCCACCCGCTTGCCGCATGCTTCTCCGGTTTCAAGCAGCACTTTGCCATAGGCCAGTTGTTCACCTATGGCCTCGAGAACATCGGCACCTACTATCGCGATTACGTTGAACTGATGGCGCACTTCGACTCAGTGCTGCCCGGTCGAATCCTGCGTGTCCACTATGAGCACATGGTCGAGAATACTGAGGCCGAGGTGCGACGGCTGCTCGACTATTGCGGGCTGCCGTTTGACCCGGCGTGTCTGCGCTTCTATGAGAACGATCGCGTCGTGCGCACTGCGAGCTCCGAACAGGTGCGGCAACCGATTTATCGTGACGGCGTGGACCATTGGCGCCATTTCGAGCGCTGGCTTGGACCATTGAAAGATGTACTTGGACCGGTACTCGACTGCTATCCAGAGGTGCCGGTCTTCGAGACTTACGATCAGTCACCAAAACGGTAGCCGAAGCGTTCGATGTCGGCACGGTACAAGTGCGCGACAGCCTCGATCATGGCGTCATCGAAATACCGTTGGTAAGGCCCGTGGTCCGACGTGTTGCGAAGGTCAAGCGTCAGGCCGCGCAAGCCGATGACGGCGCTGACGCCATCGAAATCCGCCTGCAGTTGTTCCTGTCGGCAGACGTGCGTCACCAGCATGGCGCCATGTTCGTCGGTCAGATAATCAGATTGCGGCCGAAAGTGCGCTCGGGACTGGTTCTCGGGGTGCTCGAGTGTGCGCCAGAGTGCTGTCCGGGGGTCGCGGCGCCATTCACCATCGCGCTTCATGAATGCGACGTATGAGACGAAACGCGCCCATGGATTGCGCACCACCGCGAACGAGCAATAGCGCGACCAGATGTCCTGGCCCACCGCTGCGCGCACCTCGCTAGCGGTCTGATGGCCGTGGCGCGCCGCCGCGAAGATCGGGTGATTGATGCGTTTCTGCACGTACAGCGATACCTGCTCTTCGTCTGTCGGGCCGAGGTGCGGCCGCAGCGCGAATCGTATTGCGTGGCTCGCGTTTTTCGGCACCGCGACAACGATACAGCGGTGGCGGTGCGAGACAATCGTCATTCCGCGACGGTTCCCAGTCCATCGTAGTAGTCGACGATCAGGTGAATGCGATCGATTCCGGACCGGTTTGCGACCGCGTGAACGCGCATGTTGTCGAGCTCGTAGGCCTCGCCCACCGCAAGTGACAGATGCTTGCCCTCGACCACGAAATCGACGTCAGGATGTGTTGTGATAGGCACGTGGACTCGATGCGAGGCCGCGAGGGTCGGCCCGCGATCGCGATGCGCTTCAATTAGACCCCCAGGTGGGAGCAGCGCGATTTGCGCGTTCAGCACGCGCCCGGGATCGGCAAAAAACGAACCGATCCTCTCCGCCACGGGCCTGAAGCTGTCCTGCAGCGGACGCCAGCCCGCCAGCAGGCGCGTCGTCGCAGCGGGTCCGCCAAGCGTCATCTGCAGGTAGATGGTGCGCGTCGATCGGTACGGCGCGAGCGCCCGACGGAACTCCGCGTCTGCGTCCCACAGCTCTGCAGGCTGGCGCGCGAGCGCCGCTGCTAGACCGCTGATGTCGACGGCGCCGAGATGGCGCAGGGGTTCGGCACACTGCATGGCGACCCGGTATTTCCGTTTGCGGCTATCATTGCAGACGCGCGAACCCGGCGCGAGAACTACATGGTTGGGGGAAAACATGCAGCGATCGCGTGCCGACGAACTGGCCTTGGCGCTCGAGCAGCTTCGTAGCGGCGATGTCGAGGGCGCTGCGCAGCGCGGTCGAGCGCTACTGGCCGATGCGCCGGACTGGCCCGCCGCACTGCATTTCGGCGGCATGGTTGCGCGCGAGCAGGGTGACCTAGCATCGGCAGAGCAACTGATGCGGCGGTCGCTTGCCGCGGGCGCCGTCTCGGGTCGCGAACGCGCGGAGTACGCGAACAATCTGGCCAACTTGCTCCGCGGCGCCGGGTTTCCGTCGCAGGCAGAAGCATGTTATCGGGACGCGCTCGCGCACCACGATCTGTTGGCCAGTCGTCAGGGTCTAGCGCGGGTTTTGCTCGATCTTGACCAGCCTGAGTCGGCGCTGGCGTTGCTGCGCAGCGCCAGCAATCCGGATCCTGGACTCGATTTCATTCTGTTATTGTCCGAGGCCCTTGCGCAAACCGGTCAACGCGAAGCGGCGCTTGACCTGCTGATGCCGGCGCTCGCCCGCTCGGAGCGGCAGCCCCCAGCCTTTTGGCTAGCTCTGTCAGCCCGTCTGATTGCAGTGGGTCGACACGACCACGCCCGCAAAGCCCTGGCGGCGCTGGACGGATCTGCGCATGCGGCCGAGGCTCTGCTCGGCATGGTCGATCTGGACGTGCTCGCGCGCGACTGGTCGGGGGCCCGGACGCGATTGGCGGCCGGTATCAGCCGCTTTCCCGATCATCCCGCATTGTTGGCTCGGCATGCCTCCTTGCTCTGGATGCAGGGCGATTCAGCGTATTTCGCAGATGAGTACCGAGCGGCAGTGGCCCGCCGGCCGGGCGACCGCGCGTTGCGCATTGGGCTCGCGGCGCTACTGCGAAACGCCGATCGTCTGGATGAGGCGCTGTCGCTGTTGGAGGACGGCGTCGCCCGTCAGCCGCAGGATGGCGAGATGCAGTCGATGCTGGCGGGGGTAGCACTGGCGATGGGGCTGCTGGAGCGCGCACACGCGGCAATCGAGGCGGCGCTCGCAATCGGAGGTGAGCTCGAAGCCGTGCGTGAGCAGGCCGCGCAGGTCTTGCTGGCACTCGGGGCGACCGACGCCGCGCTCGTGCATACGGCTTGGCTGGTGCAGGCGCGTCCGTTCGGTCAGATGGCATGGGCGCTGCGCGCGCTTGCCCTGCGACAGAGCGGTAACCCGCTGTGGCGTCGATTGTCCGACCCGACGCAGGTTTGCGGTACCGCGCGCATTGGGCCGCCGCCCGGCTACGACTCCATCGAGGCGTTCAATACCGCGCTCGGCGTTCGGCTGCGTCGACTGCATCATCTGCAGGCGCATCCGCTGGTCAATTCGGTCCGCGATGGCACTCAGGTCGAGATCGAGCCCGAACTCGAGTCCGACCCGGTGATCCGTGCATTTTTTGACGCCGTTCGACCGGCGATTGCGAGCTACATTCGGCAGATGCCTGCAGACAGGACGCATCCACTCTACTCGCGCCGTCAGCGCGGTTACCGACTTTCAGGGTGCTGGACGGTCCGCCTCACTGCCGGGGGCGGACGCCACGTGCCGCATGTCCACCCGCGCGGCTGGATAAGCTCAGCGTATTACGTAGACGTCCCGCCGCAGGTGGCCGACTCGCCCGATCGCGCCGGGTGGCTCTCGTTCGGTGCTGCGCCCTTCCCGAGCTCGGT
>CAZVMA010000073.1:0-4691 GCA_964628545.1 uncultured Pseudomonadales bacterium
GTGGAGCGTGGTGGTGTCTGGGCTGTTGGCCTTGCTGGCCCGATCGGGTATGGCACGGGCCGGCAGATCCAGGCGGACCTGAGGTCTGCCAAAGGCCCACGCCCTGAAGCGGTCCACGCCCTGAACCGCCGGTGGGCTATGGGTGGCTGCGGAGTGTGCAGCACAACTCTGCGGTCTGCCAATTGGTGCCCTGCGACAACCCCAAATTGCTGGCCATTGGCCGCTGGCGAGCGCGCTCTCAGGCAGACTGCCCCACGCGCACGGCGAGCACGTCGCACGTGGCGCCGTGCAGCACGCCGTTCGCGGTCGACCCGAGCAGCAGCGCCAGGCCGTGCCGGCCATGGCTGCCGACCACGATCACGTCGGCGTTGATGGTCTCTGCCGTTCGCTGGATCTCGCTTTCCGGACGCCCAAAAATCAGGTGCTGCCGAGCGGCCGGAATGGCGAGCCCGGCCGCGAAGTCGGCCAGATACGCCCGCGCCTGATCGTGAATCTGATCCTGGACGGTCGAGAGGTCCATCGGGATATCGCCGCCGTAGGCGAGGCCGAGCGGCTCGATCACGTGCACCGCATGCAGCTCGGCGCCGGATAGCGCGGCCAGTCGGACGGCCCGGTGGGCTACCGGGCCAGAGTCTTCGGTGAGGTCCACGGCGAGCAGGATGCGACGGTAATCGGCCATCTGATCTTCTCCCCGGCGATGTGGGTCGGTGGTGTCGGTTCGGAACGGACTCGGTTTGGATCAGCGAATTCGGGTGGCAGGCGGCTGTGTTCGGCTTGCCTGTCAACCTGACCCAGCCGACCATACACGCAATTCCGGATGCCCGCCAAGCGGAGGTAATCTTGGTCTGGTTGATCATTGGGGTGGTGTTGCTGGCGGCGTTCGGCCCCGTCCTCTGGCTGATGCCGAGCCGGCGCGATCGTCGGCTGTCCGCCTTGCGCACGGCGGCACGACGATCTGGCTTGACGGTTGAGATGGCCCTGTTGCCCCGGCTCGACGTGACGCCGGAGGAGCGGGTCAACGCTGGCGGCCGGGTGCAGACACCCGCGCACAATATTGCGGTCTATCGCTACCCGTTGCCCCGACGCCTGCGCCATCTGCCTGCCTGGCGCATCTTTCGGGCGAGCAACGGTTTGCCGGCGCTACCGGGATGGGTGCATGCCGTAGCCGATCGTTCGGATCATTCCCGGCTGGGTGCGGCGATGACCTGCCTTGCGCCCGCCGTCGAGATGCTGCCGGCCGGAGTGCTGGCGGTCGACTGCGGATCACAGCAGGTGGGCTTGTACTGGCAGGAGCCGCCGGGCTCGGATGCGGCAAGCGTTGCCGAACTGGCAGCCTGGCTGGTACGCGCGACGGACGCGCTGGTCGCCTGTGATCGCGGCTTCGACCCGCCCCCCGAAGATGAAACCGGTCAAGTGCCGATTTGACACTGGTTTCCGGCGCGCCGTATAACGGCGCCCCGTTTGTCCGGACCGGACTGCCCATGGCACGTTCCCTCGTGATCGTCGAATCGCCGGCCAAGGCGAAGACCATCAACCGCTATCTCGGCAAGGATTTTGTCGTCAAATCCAGTGTCGGGCACATTCGCGACCTGCCGGTGGGCGGCAAGACCGCTGATCCTCGCGCCCGGGCCGAAGAGGCCGCGCGCACCCGCAAGCTGTCGGTGGACGAGAAGGCTGCATATAAGGAAGCCCGCGCCCGCGCGCAGCTGATCAAGCGCATGGGTGTCGATCCTGACGCCGGTTGGCGCGCGGAATACGAGATTCTGCCGGGCAAGGAAAAGGTGGTGGATGAACTCGCGCGGCTGGCGAAGTCGGCGGACACCGTCTATCTGGCCACCGACCTCGACCGCGAGGGCGAGGCGATCGCCTGGCACCTGCGCGAGACGATTGGCGGCGACCCTTCGCGCTACCGTCGGGTGGTGTTCAACGAAATCACCCGCAAAGCGATTCAGGAGGCGTTTCAGCATCCGGGCGAGCTCGACATGAACCGCGTCAATGCGCAGCAGGCGCGGCGGTTTCTGGATCGAGTGGTTGGTTTCGAGCTGTCGCCGCTGCTCTGGAACAAGGTGGCGCGTGGGCTCTCGGCCGGCCGCGTGCAGTCGGTCGCGGTGCGGCTGGTGGTCGAGCGCGAGCGCGAAATCCGCGCATTCGTGCCGGAGGAGTACTGGGAGGCCTTCGCCGACCTGGACCGCGCGGGCGGACGCGATCGCCAGCGGTTTCAGGTGGTGCGCGACGGCGACGCGCCGTTCCGGCCCGGCAACCAGACCGACGCTGATGCGGCGCTGGCGCGCCTGCGCCAGCGCACCTTCAGCGTGCGCGAACGTGATGATCGCCCCACGCGCACGCGGCCGAGCGCACCGTTCATTACCTCCACGCTGCAGCAGGCGGCCAGCACCTGGCTTGGCTTCAGCGTCAAGAAGACCATGACTCTGGCCCAGCGCCTGTACGAGGCCGGGTACATCACCTACATGCGCACGGACTCGACCAATCTGAGCGCGGAGGCCGTGGCTGCGTGTCGCGATTACCTCGACAAGAATTTCGGCGCCCGGTACCTGCCCGCGGCGCCCAACACCTACTCGAGCAAGGCTGACGCTCAGGAAGCGCACGAAGCGATCCGGCCGTCCAATGTGGCGACCCGTCCGGAAGCGCTGGCGGGTATGGAAGCGGATGCGGTGCGTCTTTACGGTTTGATTCGCGCCCAGTTCCTGCGCTGCCAGATGCCGCCGGCGGAGTACCTGAGCACCTCGGTGGTGGTGGCCGGCGGTGAGTTCGAACTGCGCATTCGGGGCCGGATCCTGCAGTTCGATGGCTATACGCGCGTGCCGTTGGTCGAGCGCCGCGATGGCCAACCCGACGCCGAGGACACCGCGCGCGACGAGGACCGGGTGCTGCCTGATTTTCGCGTGGGTGAAACGCTGACGCTTGCAGAAGCGTTGGGCGTGCAGCATTTCACTCGTCCGCCGCCCCGCTACAGCGAGGCCAGCCTGGTTCGTGAGCTGGAAAAACGGGGTATCGGTCGTCCATCCACGTACGCGGCGATCATCTCCACGATTCAGGAACGCGGTTACGTGACCCTGCGCAGCCGGCGGTTTCATGCCGAGAAAATCGGTGAGCTGGTGACCGATCGTCTGGTCGAGCAGTTCGCCAACCTGATGGATTATGGGTTTACCGCAAGCCTCGAGGACTCCCTCGACAAGGTCGCCGACGGCGACAGCGACTGGCGGCGGGTGCTGGACCAGTTCTACGGCGATTTCAGCGACAAGCTGCATTCGGCTCAGGACAGCGCGCGCGGCATGCGCGCCAACGAGCCCACGGATACCGACATCAGCTGCCCGAAGTGTGGCCGGCACATGCAGGTTCGCAATGCGTCGACCGGCGTGTTTCTGGGCTGCTCTGGCTACAGCCTGCCGCCCAAGCAGCGCTGCACCCACACCATCAACCTGATCCCCGGGGAGGAGGTGGCGGTTGATGATCGTGATGAAGAGGTCGAATCGCGGCTGCTGCGTACGCGCAGGCGCTGTGCGTTGTGCGGCACGGCGATGGAGAGCTATCTGATCGACGCCGACCGCAAGCTGCATATTTGCGGCAATAACCCCGACTGCGCCGGGTTCGCGGTGGAGGCCGGACAGTTCCGCCTGAAGGGCTACGAAGGGCCCCGCATCGAGTGCGATCGATGCCGCGCCGAGATGCAGCTGCGCAGCGGCCGGTTCGGGAAGTATTTCGCCTGCACCAACAGCAGCTGCACGAACACCCGCAAGCTGTTGCGCAGCGGCGAGGCCGCCCCCCCGAAGGCAGACCCGGTGCCCATGCCGGAGCTGCGCTGCGCGACGGTGGACGATTACTACCTGCTGCGGGATGGCGCCTCCGGCTTGTTTCTGGCAGCCAGCCAGTTTCCGCGCAATCGCGAGACGCGCGCGCCTCTGGTTTCAGAGCTGCGACCGCACGCGAATGAGCTGGATCCGAAGTTCCGCTTCCTGCTTGAAGCACCCGAACGCGATCCGGACGGGCGACCGGCTGTGATTCGCTTCAGCCGCAAGCAGCGGGCGCACTACGTGCAGTCCGAGGTTGACGGCAAACCCGCCGGTTGGCGCGCCGTTTACGAGAGCGGGCGTTGGCAGATCGAAACCGGCCCGGCGCCGGCCGAGCCCCGCTCGGCGGGCGGCGCCACGCGCGGGCGCACTGCATCGGCGGCAAGGTCTGTGGGGCCGAAGGGCAGAGCGGCGGGCGCGAAAGGGGCTGCCGGCAAGTCGACGGCGACTAAAGCTGCTGCTGCCAAGTCCGCCTCAGGCAAGTCCGCCTCAGGCAAGTCCGCCTCAGGCAAGTCGGCCGCAACCAAGCCTGTCGCAAAGTCGACCGTCGCCAAATCGAAGTCAGCCAAGTGATGACTGGCTGACGCTCGGTCAGAACGATTGTCGAATAACGCCGACTGACAGACCTTCGATAGCGAACTGTTGTCGGGCGAGATCAACTTCGATGGGCTCGTAGCGCGGATTCTCGGCGATCAGCAGCACGCGCTGCCGGTCGCGGGTGCGCTGTAGCCGCTTCACCGTCACCTCTTCATCGATACGCGCAACCACGATTTGGCCATTGGCCGCTTCCGGTGTGCTGTGCACCGCCAGCAGATCGCCGTCGAGAATGCCGGCGTCGATCATGCTGTCGCCCCGCACCCGCAGCAGATAATCGGCGCGCGG
>CAZVMA010000073.1:4701-9731 GCA_964628545.1 uncultured Pseudomonadales bacterium
AACAGAGCTGGCGCGATGTCGAGCCGATCTTCGACGTGGGCTTCAGCCAGGATCGGCTGACCCGCGGCCACGCGGCCGATCAGCGGCAGGCCTGACAGCTCCGGCAGCCGGATGCCGCGCGAGGTGCCGGGTATCATCTCGATGGCCCCTTTTCGCGCCAGTGCCTTCAGGTGCTCCTCGGCCGCGTTCGGCGACCGAAAACCCAGCTCCTGGGCGATGTCCGCGCGCGTTGGCGGGTAACCGGTGGTGGTGATGTAGGTGCGGATCAGGTCCAGCACCTGCGCCTGGCGCGTGGTCAGGGCGTTGGATGAGACCGTGCTCATGGTGCCGTTACTCCTGTGCCGGTGGTGCTGCCGGCGTGTATCAGGCCAATATGGACCTGAAGCGACTGGAACAGGCCCTTCATGAAAGTCTTGCGAATCATGCACGATATCTGTTTGATATGTGTGCCCTTTAACCAGCAAGACGGAAGACCGCTCGGATGGATCGAACTGGTTTTTCATACAGCGTCTTGGGGTTTTATACAGCACGATGGGTGAAACGACAACCCGCGTCATGTCGCACACCGGCGCGCACTTACCTACGCAGATGGATGGCCGTGCTGGTGCTGCTCGCTGCGGGTAGCGGCGAGGCGGTTGCAACATCGATTGATGTGGCGTCCGAGCTGCAGACGCTGGCCACCACCATCGCCAAAGGCACGCCAGCAGAGCAGGGTCGCGCCATCTTCGAGGCGAAGGACCGCATCGACTCCGGGTACGGTGACCTCGAAGTCGAACTCGAAATGATCCTGCGCGATCGCTCGGGAAGCGAAAGCCGGCGGGCGCTCTCGATCAGCCAGATCGAAATCGGCAGCACCGGCGAGCGCCTGAAAGTGGTGTTTTCCACGCCGGTGCAGATTCGGGGTACCGCGCTGCTGAGCTTCAGCTACGCCGATCGACCCGACGACCAGTGGCTCTATCTGCCCGCCGTGAAGCGGGTCAAGCGCATTGCCTCGCAGAACAAGTCCGGTCCGTTCTTGAGCAGCGAGTTCGCGTTCGAGGACATGATGCTGCAGGAGCTGGACAAGTTCAGCTACGCGCTGCTTGGCGCCGAGGAATGCGGCGGCCAGCGCTGCTGGCGGGTGGAGCGTCGGCCTCACGATACCTTTTCCGGTTACAGTCGACAGGAGGTGCTGCTGGATGCAGCCGCGCTGCGCGTGTTCGGCATCGACTATTTCGATCGCGCGGGCCGGCCGCTGAAAGTGCTGCGAGTCACCGACTACCAGCTTCTGGGTGACCGATTCTGGAAAGCGACCGTCATGGCCATGGAAAACCTGCAGACCGGCAAGTCCACCGAACTGCGCTGGCACGGGTATCGGCTGGCCGCTGGCCTGTCGGCGGAGCGCGACTTCACCACCAACAGTCTGGTGCGCGCGCGATGACGCGCGGTGTCGGCCGCTCGGCGCTGACGGCGTGCGCGCTGTCCTGGCCGACACTGCTGCTGTCGGCGCCGGGTCTAGCGGAGTCCGGCACACTGGATGTTGATCTTGGCGTGCAGGCGCGCGGCTTCGCGGAGCAGGGCCTGCACGGGCAGTCGCGCGCGCAGCCCTCTGCCAGCGTGCGCCTGCGATGGGCCAGGGCCTGGGATGAGGACAGTCAGTCGCTCACCGTTTCGCCCTTTTACCGCTACGACGACGAGGACGACGAGCGCACCCACGGCGACCTGCGCGAATTGTTCTGGACGCGCATCGGCGAAGACTGGGAGGTGAACGTCGGCGCCCGGCAGGTGTTCTGGGGCGTGACCGAGTTCAAGCACCTGGTCGACATCATCAACCAGACCGACTTGGTCGAGGACATCGACGGCGAGGACAAGCTCGGCCAACCCATGGCGCACCTGTCGCTGGTGCGCGCGGGCGGCATCCTCGACCTGTATCTGCTGACCGGCTTCCGCGAGCGCACATTTCCGGGCGAGGACGGTCGCCTGCGTCCGCCGGTGCCGATTGACCCCGATCGTGCCCGCTATGAATCCGACGATCGGGCGCGGCACGTCGATGCAGCGCTGCGCTGGTCTCAGGACGTGGGGCCGCTCAGCTATGGCCTGTACCACTTTGCCGGCACCAGCCGTGACCCGCTGTTCACGCCGGAACTGAGCCCGGCCGGAGCGCTTACGCTGGTGCCGTACTACCCGCAGATCGACCAGACCGGGCTTGATGCGCAGCTGGTCGCCGGTGATTGGGCGTTCAAGCTCGAGGCGATCTCGCGCAGCGGCTTCGGCGAGCGCTACGAAGCCTTCAATGCCGGCTTTGAACGCACCCTGGTGAGCGTGCTCGGCAGCCGCTCCGATCTTGGGCTGGTGGTTGAATACATGCACGACGGACGCGGTGATGAGGCGTTCGACACCCTGTTTGAGCGTGATGTGGCGCTGGGTACGCGGTTCAGCTTCAACGACATCGCCGACACGCAGGCGCTGGCCGGCGTCATTGTCGACTCCGAGACCGCCGAGCGGGTGATCAGCCTGGAAGCCTCGCGCCGCCTGGGCGACAGCTGGACCGTGGCGCTCGAGGGCCGCGTCTTCGACGGCGCCGACGCGCCGGACATGGATGCCCCGGCCGCCGCGCTGCTCGACCCCTCCACCGAACGATCGTCATTCCTGCAGCGCGATGATTACGTGCAGCTGGAATTCACCCGGTTCTTCTGACCCGTGTCGCGTGGTCGAGCCAAGCCCGGCGCTACTTCATCGGTCCCGTCTTCGGGCAGGCCACCGGCCGCGGTGCTGGCCGCGCTCGCTCGTTCGACGGTACTGGTCGAGCGTCAGGCCGTCACGCGCGCCATCGATCAGCTGGCGGTGCGCGTGGCGATCGACCTGCTGGATCAAAACCCGCTGATTCTCGCCGTGATGCACGGCGGGCTGCCCTTCACGGCGGCGCTGATCGAGCGTCTGCGCTGCCCGCTCGAGCTCGGTTACCTGCACGTGGGTCGCTATGCTGACCGCACGTCCGGCGGTGCGCTGCGCTGGCATGCGACGCCGGACTATTCGCTGCGCGATCGCTCGGTGTTGATTTGCGACGATGTGCTGGATCGCGGCGACACGCTGGCGGCTCTGGTGGACTGGGCGCGCGCGGCCGGTGCGCGGGATGTCCGTTCCGCCGTGCTGGTGGACAAGATTATCGACGCGCCGAAACCGGTAGCTGCCACCTACGTCGCCCTGCACTGCCCGGATCGCTATCTGTTCGGCTGCGGCATGGATTACCAGGGCTACTGGCGCAACCTGCCCGAGATTCGCGCGCTGCCCGAGGAGCTGGAGCTACCCTGATGCTGGCCATCATTTCCGGGTCCGGCGGGTTGCCGCTGTTTGCCGAAGCGACGCCGTTGGCGGTGCCCGCAGTGCGGTTGGGAGCGCCTTCGGGCCAGCCGCGCCGGGCCGAGATCGATGGCGCGCCGCTGCTGGTGCTGCCGCGTCACGGCGTCCCGCATCACGTCGCGCCGCACCGCATCAACTACCGCGCCAATATTGAGCTGCTGGCGCACCTCGGGGCCACGCGCATCGTGGCCTTGACCACCGTCGGCGGCATCACGCCGGAGGCGGGGGTTGGACGCATTGTCGTGCCGCGACAGCTGATCGACTACACCTGGGGTCGCGAACACACGTTCATAGAGGACGACGCGGTGCAGCACGCGGATTTTGCCGACCCGTTTGATGAGCGGCTGCGCGAAATCCTGATTCGTGCCGGTCAGGCAGAGGGGCTTGATCTGGTGGACGGCGGCGTTTACGGCTGCACGCAGGGCCCGCGGTTCGAAACCGCGGCCGAAATTGATCGCATGGCCCGCGACGGTTGCACGCTGGTTGGCATGACCGGTATGCCTGAGGCCGGCCTCGCGCGTGAGCGTGGGCTGCCCTACGCGATGCTGTCGCTGGTGGTGAACCCGGCTGCCGGGCGAGCGCGGGATCCATTTGACCTGGACGCTATCGGGCGCGTCATGGCGGCGGGTATGCAGTCGGTGCAGGTGCTGCTGCGGCGGGCCCTGGCGACGGGGCTTTGAGCGCGGTCCACGCGGCCTGAAGATCGGCGGGAATGCCGACCTCGGTGCTGCGCAGGATCACGCCGAGGCGTGGGTGATCGAGGTAGTAGGTGGCGGTGCCGATGCGGCGTTCGTCGCTGAAGACGATGTAGCCCGGCATGTCGGGCGGCATGTCGCGCCCGCGCAGCCAGAGCTGCACCGCGACCCGCAAGCCGCGCGAACGGAACACGCGAATGGTGCCTGCGAGCTCTGGCGCGAGACCGTCGGGGTTGCCCGGCGCACCCTGCGGCGGATCAGTCGCCAGCAGCACCGCCGGCGCGTTTCGGGTTGCCAGCTGCTGGATCCAGCCGCGGTGCAGCAGCACCCGGGTGTCGCCTGCGCCGTCAAGTCGCGCAGCGGCAGCGCCGAGCCGCAGCGCCGCTGGGTCAAGCCAGCGCAGCTGCTGGTCCACCAGCTGGGCCTCGTAGGCCGCCAGTGCGCTCAGAATCTCTGCCTCCGGATCAGGCGCTGCGTCTGTCATCGGGCCAGGTACCTGATCAGCCACCGGTGCCGCATCGGGCTCGGGTTTTGGCTCTGCTTGCGGCTGGGTTTGAGGCGCATTTTGCGGCCCGGTCGGCAGTGCAGCTTGGGTCGGAGCGGGCGCCAGCGCAGCCAGCGTCTCGGCGCGGGGCGGTGTGGCAAACAGGAGGGTCAACGGATCTTGCGGGTTCGCTGCAACCCCGGCGGGCAATAGACCGCACAGCCCGTCTGGCTCGCCAACCGGGGCGTAGCCTACCGTGCCGCGACTGCCGGCGGGGTCAAGTCCGATGGCCGTGCCGCTGCCGATCGGCGGCAGCACCGGCGCCGGATCGATGCGCAGGACCTCGCTGCCAGGGGTTAGTCCGACCCCGGGACGCTCGAACACGATGATCTCGAACCCCATCCAGCCACCCTTGAGGGTCAGCGGTGGAACCTTCGGCGCGACGCTGGCGGTGTCGGGGCTGTTGGCCCCGTTCACGTCGGCGGTGGTCGGATTGGGGGTGGTGCGCAGCG
>CAZVMA010000074.1:0-9701 GCA_964628545.1 uncultured Pseudomonadales bacterium
GGCCGTTGCACTGGCGCGACGCAACATCGCGCTACACGGCCTCTCCGAGCGGGTAATCGTGGTGCAGTCAGACCTGTTCGAGCGGCTGCCGGCATCGCAGCGCTTCGATCTAGTGTTGTCGAACCCTCCTTATGTCGATGCCGAGGACATGGCAACCTTGCCGCCTGAGTACCGACACGAACCCGCGCTCGGCCTGGACGGCGGTGCGGACGGCAACGACCTGGTACGCCGCATGCTGACCGACTTGCCTAACCGATTGCAGCCGGGCGGGCTGTTCGTCTGCGAGGTCGGCGCCAGCGCGCAGGCCCTGCAGGACAGTTTATCCATGCTGCCGTTCCTGTGGCCGGAATTGCCCACGGGCGGGGAGGGCGTCTTCCTGCTCTGGCGCGAGGATCTGGCCCTGCTGGAGCAGAATTCGTGCGGAAAGGATTGATAACAAAGGACTGACGGGCTTGCGGCCATGTCGGTGCCTTTTCATACTCTGCGCCCGTTCTGCTGACCCCATATGAGATTCCGGGACACCGCAAATGGCTGGTAATACCTTCGGACAGGCCTTCTCGGTGACCACTTTTGGCGAGAGTCATGGCGTCGCGCTGGGCGCGGTCGTTGACGGCTGCCCGCCGGGTCTACCGCTGTCCGAGGCGGATCTGCAGCGTGACCTGGACCGTCGACGACCAGGGCAATCGCGCTATACCACTCAGCGCGACGAGCCGGATCGGGTACGCATCCTGTCTGGCGTATTCGAGGGCGTCACCACCGGCACCAGCATTGGGCTCTTGATCGAGAACGTTGATCAAAAAAGCAAGGACTACAGCAATATCAAGGATTTATTTCGTCCTGCTCATGCCGATTTTACGTATCACCACAAGTATGGCGTGCGTGATTACCGCGGCGGTGGGCGCTCTTCGGCGCGCGAAACCGCCATGCGGGTGGCTGCCGGCGCCATCGCCCGAAC
This sequence comes from uncultured Pseudomonadales bacterium, assembly GCA_964628545.1. Taxonomy (GTDB): domain Bacteria; phylum Pseudomonadota; class Gammaproteobacteria; order Pseudomonadales; family Azotimanducaceae; genus UBA7803. Next base: position 956 of record CAZVMA010000074.1, read on the forward strand.
CTATCTCCGCGCGCGTGTAGGGGTCGAGATTCAGGGTTATCTCAGCGCAATCGGGGACATCGATCTGGCTCCGGTTGATATGGCGGCTGTGGCCGGAAGTCCGTTCTTCAGCCCGGACCCCGCCCGTGACAATGAAATCGCCAGCCTGATCGAACGCCTGCGTCGCGATGGTGATTCCATCGGCGCTGAAGTCACTGTCGTTGCGCACAACGTGCCGGTCGGTCTTGGCGAGCCCGTATTCGGGCGTCTCGATGCCGATCTGGCGGGCGCCCTGATGGGTATCAATGCGGTCAAGGCCGTTGGCATTGGCGACGGATTTGCGGTCGTGCGGCAACGGGGCACGGCGCATCGCGACGAGATGACGCCAGCGGGCTTTCTATCGAATCATGCCGGCGGCATTCTTGGGGGCATCTCGTCTGGCCAGGACGTGGTGGCCCGGATCGCGCTCAAGCCCACCTCCAGCATCACCACGCCGGGACGCTCGGTAGATACCGCCGGGAATGCCGTTGAGGTGGTCACCAAGGGGCGACACGACCCTTGCGTCGGCATTCGCGCGGTTCCCATCGCCGAGGCGATGGTCGCGCTGGTACTGATGGATCATCTGCTTCGCTTCCGCGGTCAGGTCACTCAGGCGGATCGGACGCCGATCTGAGATCCGGATCGGCAAACTCGAGCAGGACGCGTCGGAACGCCCGCGCGGCATTCGACAACTGCCGCTGGGGGTGCGTAAGACACCCAAGGGTGCGGGACAGCTCGGGCACGCGCGTGGTCAGCTCTACCAGGGGCGGCTTGATCATCGTGCGCGGCAAGACGCTCCAGCCAAGGCCAATGCCCGTGAGCATTGCGATCGTCTCCAGATAGTTTGTCGCCAGATTGGGTCGCAGGGTGATGCCGGCGGCGGCAAATGCGTCGGCTACGATGCGACCGGTGAAGGTGCCCGAGCCCGGCAGCACGGGTCGTTCCCCTGCGAAGTCCGCAAAGTCTGGCGCGGCGGCGCGGGTCAGAGGGTGATCCTCGGCAACCGTAAAGCCCAGCGGGTCGCGCCACAGCGCCTCGGCCAGCAGATCCTGCGGGCCCGCTGGGTCCAGCGTGACAACCGCAATCTCGCTCTCCGCGCGCCGGATCAGCTGATGCGCCGCCTCAGAATCCTCAAACCGAATGTCCAGCTGCACGTCCGGGTATTGTCGCGTGAAGGTGCGCAGCACCGGAGGCAGCCGGTGCAGCCCGACATGGTGGGAGGTGACGAGCCCCAGAACGCCCGCCACACCGTCATCGAGGGTCTCGAGCAGCCGTCGACTATCCTCGGCATCTTGCAGTAGCCGAACGGCGCGAGGCAGCAGCAGGCGGCCCGCGTCCGTGAGATACACCTGCTTGCCCACGCGATCGAACAATCGGGTTCGTACAGCGGTTTCCAGCGCCTGGATGCGACGGCTGATGGCGGGTTGAGTCAGATGCAGCTGCAAGGCCGCTCGGGAGAAAGAGCCGGTTTCCGAGACGGACACGAAGGCCTGAAGATCATGAAGATTCAGCATTAATTCAATAAAAATGATTAATTTGTGTTATCAGCGGGGTGATCCTACCATGGCCGATCTTACTGGGTAGATCCGGAGCACGTATGCCGACGCTGTACGACAAAGTCTGGAACGACCATCTCGTGGGCGAGCGCGATGACGGGCAGAGCCTGCTCTACATTGATCTGCAGCTGCTGCATGAGGTGACTTCGCCGCAGGCTTTCGAGGGTCTCGCGCTGGCCGGCCGTTCGCCTTGGCGCCCAGACGCCAATCTGGCGACACCCGATCACAACGTGCCGACCGATCGTCGAGAACTGGGACTGGCCGGCATTACCGATTCAATCGCGCTCGAGCAGGTGGTCACCCTCGACAATAACTGCCGCACCTGGGGTATCCAGCAGTTCGACATCAAGGACATTCGGCAGGGCATCGTGCACGTGGTCGGACCGGAACAGGGCGCGACGCTGCCAGGGATGACCATTGTCTGCGGCGACTCCCACACATCGACACACGGCGCCTTTGCCGCGCTGGCGCAGGGTATCGGTACGTCGGACGTGGAACACGTGCTGGCAACGCAATGTCTGGTGCAGCGGAAGGCTCGGAACTACAAGGTGCAAGTTAACGGTTCATTGCCATCAGGGGTTTACGCCAAAGATTTGATACTGGCGGTAATTTCCCGAATCGGAACGGCAGGTGCCACGGGGCACACCATCGAGTACGCGGGTGCTGCCATTCGGGCGCTGTCGATGGAGGGTCGAATGACGCTCTGCAATATGGCGATCGAAGCCGGAGCTCGTGCCGGCATGGTCGCGGTTGACGAGCGCACGCTCGAATACGTGCACGGACGGCCCTTTGCGCCCATCGGCGAAGCCTGGGATCAGGCGGAAACCTGGTGGCGCACGCTGGTGTCCGACCCCGATGCGCAGTTCGATGCCGGTATCGAGCTGGACGGCTCATCGATCGTTCCACAGGTGTCGTGGGGTACCTCGCCTGAGATGGTCGTCGGTATCGACTCGGCCACGCCGAACCCGGATCGCCACGATGCCGCAGCGGCCGACGGTATTCGCCGGGCGCTCACCTACATGGGGCTCGGTGCGGATCAACCGATCACCGAGATCAAGCTGGACCGCGTGTTCATCGGTTCCTGCACCAACTCTCGGATCGAGGATCTACGCGCTGCCGCCGCGGTGGTGCGCGGCCGCCGTGTCGCCGGTCGCATCAAGCAGGCGCTGGTAGTGCCCGGCTCTGGTCTGGTCAAGGCTCAGGCTGAGCGGGAAGGATTGGCGCAGGTCTTCATCGATGCCGGTTTCGAGTGGCGCGCGGCGGGGTGCTCGATGTGCCTGGCCATGAACCCGGATCGACTGCATCCCGGAGAGCACTGCGCGTCGACCTCGAACAGAAATTTCGAGGGGCGGCAGGGACATGGCGGTAGAACCCATCTGGTCAGCCCGGCAATGGCCGCCGCCGCCGCCATCGCCGGACACTTCGTCGATGTGAGGGACTGGCTGTGAACCCGGTTAACCAGATTATCGGCGCCGTTGCACCACTCGACCGCGCCAACGTCGACACCGACCAGATCATTCCGAAGCAGTTCCTGAAATCGATCAAGCGCACCGGCTTTGGCGATTACCTGTTTGATGGGTGGCGCTTTCTTGACGAAGGCGACCTGGGCATGACGCCCAACGAGCGCGCCATCAACCGGGAATTTGTGCTGAACGATGCGCGCTATCAAGGCGCGCGCATCCTGCTGACGCGCGGAAACTTTGGCTGTGGGTCGAGCCGCGAGCACGCCGTCTGGGCGCTAATGGAGTTCGGGTTCGGGTGCGTTATCGCACCGAGTTTTGCCGACATCTTCCACAGCAACTGTTTCAAGAACGGCTTGCTTCCGGTGGTGCTGCCCGAACCCGTCATTGCTCAGCTGTTCGAAGACGCCACAGGTTCCTCCGCGCTGTCTTTGGTCGTGGACCTGCCGGCGCAGACGGTGACGGCGCCGGATGGGCGCGTCTGGCGCTTCGAGATGGACGCCGAGCGCAAACGGACTCTGGTACTGGGGCTCGACGAGATCCGGACCACCCTGGCCCATCGAGACGCCATCGTGGCATTCGAGGCGAACTATCGCAGCCGGCGTCCGTGGCTCTTCCGATAATCCGATCACGTCTCATTTAGGTGCTTCACATGACTGAAATTCATCAGATTCTAGTGCTTCCCGGAGACGGAATCGGGCGCGAAGTAATTCCGGCGGCACTGGGCGTGATGCGCGCCGCGGCCGCGCGCACGGGTGTCTCGCTGCAATTTGCCGAGGGGCTGCTGGGAGGGTCGGCCATCGACGCGACCGGCGGTCCGCTACCCGACGAGACGCTTCGTCTTGCCCGCGCCTCCCGCGCCGTTCTGCTCGGCGCCGTGGGCGGCCCCAAGTGGGACAATCTGCCGACCGCATCGCGACCGGAACGAGGGCTGCTCGGCCTGCGCTCCGGGCTTGGACTATTCGCGAACCTGCGGCCGGCGTTGCTCTTTGCCCCGCTGGCTGCAGCGTCCTCACTGAAGCCTGAGCTGGTTGCAGGCCTTGACCTGCTGATCGTGCGCGAGTTGACCGGGGGTATTTATTTCGGCGAGCCGAGAGGAATCGAGATCGTCAATAACGAGCGCCGGGGCTTCAACACCGAGGTCTACTCGGAGCACGAGATTGATCGTATCGCCCGGGTCGCCTTCGATCTGGCCCGGAAGCGCGCCGGTAGACTCTGTTCGGTCGACAAAGCCAACGTGCTGGAGGTGACGCAGTTGTGGCGTGATGTGGTGACCGGCGTCGGGCGTGATTATCCCGATGTCGAGCTGTCCCATATGTACGTGGACAACGCCGGCATGCAGCTGGTCAGAGCGCCGAAACAGTTCGATGTGATGGTGACCAGCAACATGTTCGGCGACATCCTGTCGGACGTGGCGGCGATGCTGACGGGCTCGCTTGGCATGCTGCCTTCGGCGTCACTGGCCGGAGACGGACAGGGGCTGTACGAGCCGGTGCACGGCTCCGCGCCCGATATTGCCGGCCAGGACAAAGCCAATCCGCTCGCTACCATTCTGTCCGTTGCCATGCTGTTCCGGTACAGCCTGGATGCGCCGGCGGCGGCAACGCTGATCGAGCGGGCGGTGGATCGCGTTCTCGCGACCGGTTATCGGACTGCTGATATTCACGGTGGGGCCGGCTCTGCTGGTAACGGGCAAACACTGGTCGGCACCGTGGAGATGGGCGAGCGGGTCATCGAAGCGCTGGAAAATGGACAGGAGGTCGCATGAAAGCAGTGAACGTCGCCATCGCGGGCGCAACCGGCGCCGTGGGCGAGGCGTTGCTCGAGATTCTGGAACAACGCGACTTCCCGATCGATCGTTTGCATCTGCTGGCCAGCGAGCGCAGCGTTGGCAAGCGACTGCAGTTCCGTGGCCGCACCCTAAAAGTCGAGGCTCTGGACGATTTCGACTTCAGCGATGTGCAGATCGGCCTGTTCTCGGCGGGCGGCAGCCGCTCTGCCGAGCATGCTCCGCGCGCGGCGGCGGCAGGGTGCGTCGTGATCGACAACACCTCGCACTTCCGCTACGAGGCGGACATTCCACTGCTGGTCCCCGAGGTTAATCTGCACCGGCTGAATGACTACCGAAACCGAAACATCATTGCTAATCCAAACTGGTCCACCATCCAGATGGTGGTGGCTCTGAAGCCGATTCACGATGCGGTTCGCATCACCCGGATTAATGTCGCCACGTATCAGGCTGTCTCGGGGGCTGGTGCGAGCGCGATTAGAGAGCTTGCAGGACAAACTGCCAACCTGCTGAATACCAAAGAAATAGAAGTGAAGGTGCTGCCGAAACAAATCGCCTTCAACGCGGTGCCGCAGATTGATGTCTTCATGGACAACGGTTTCACCAAGGAAGAAATGAAGATGGTCTGGGAGACCCGCAAGATCCTCGAGGATGACTCGATTGGGGTGAACCCGACCTGTGTCCGAATTCCTGTGTTCTACGGTCACTCCGAGGCCGTTCACATCGAGACGGCGGAAAAGCTGACGGCCGATCAGGCGCGCGAACTCTTGCGCAACGCCCCTGGCGTCGTGCTCGATGACGACCCAGCCAACAAGGGGTATCCCACGCCGGTGACGCACGCCGCGGCACAGGATCCGGTATTCGTGGGAAGGATTAGAGAAGATCTGTCCCATCCGCGTGGACTCAATTTCTGGATCGTTGCCGACAACGTGCGTAAAGGCGCAGCGCTGAACAGCGTACAGATCGCAGAGCACCTGCTGACACGTCTGTAGTAGAGTCGACTTGGCGGTCGAAACTGTTCGCTGGCGCAAAGAATCGACGGAACGGGCGCGCTATGGTGCGCCAGTCGGACGGGACGTCCGGATCAGCAGACCAGAGGTATGAGGTGAAGCCGATGCGGCAGCGTGTCCGTCGCTCTCAAGCTGGCCACGGTATCGCGCGGGCGCTGTGGACTGGCCTGGCGACGGCCGGCGTACTGATGGTACCGGGCGCACACGCCGTGGGGCTCGGCGAAATCCGACCTCAGAGCGCGTTGAACGAGGCTTTGGTCGCCGAGATTCCGCTGCTGGACGTCAAGGGCCTGGCCCCCGCGGATCTGCGCGTCCGGCTCGCCGATCCGGCCGAGTTCGCGCGCATTGGCGTCGAGCCCGACGCACTCCTTGCCGAATTCCGCTTTGAGCTTGATTTGGCGGCTGCCGAGCCGCGGGTTCGGATCCGCTCGAACCGTCCGGTCACCGAGCCCTTTCTGAATTTTCTGGTGGCGCTTGAGTGGCCCCAGGGGCGCTTGCTGAAGGAATTTACGCTGCTGCTCGATCCCCCGGCCTATGACGACTCGTTGGCTGCAAGCGCATCGCCCATTCAGCCGCCCAGCATTCAGTCTGCTTCGATCCAGCCCGACTCAGGCTCCTCTGGATCGCGTATGTCACTGCCGGACGACTCGACGTCCGCACGGCCCCAGGAGACAGACCGCCGCGCAGCACCGGAGGTCGGGGCTGCCCCGCGCGTCACCCGGGTGCAATCCGGCAGCCGCACGCTGTGGCGCATCGCCTCTGAGCACCGCCCCAGCCGCTCGGTGAGCGTTCAGCAGACCATGCTGGCAATCCAGCGTCTGAATCCGGACGCGTTCATCGACGGCAATATCAATCTGCTGAAGGCGGATCAGACGCTACAGCTGCCCGATGAAGCCGAGGCGGCCACAGTACCGCCATCGGAGGCAGTTGAGCAGGTTGCACGGCAAAGCGACCAGTGGCGGGCACCGCCTCCGGCGCGGTCGGATAGCCCGGCGCCAATTGACGCAACCAGACCCACTGCCGCTGATCGGCCTGAACTGGTAGCCGAAACTGACGGTCGTCTTGAGATTGTCGCCGGACAGGCAGACACCGCTGTTGGGCAGGCGGCACCTGCAACCTCGTCGCCGACGGCGGTGGAACAAGGTGAGCCGGAATCTGTTGCCGATGACCCCTCCGAGACGCCGGATGCGGGCGCCGCATTAACCGATGACTCCAGTGAGGATGTTGCCGGAAGTGTCGTGCAGGATGGCGGCGCCGATGTCTTGACTACCCCGGTGACCGCTGCGCTGGAAGAGACCGACCGACTCAGCCGCGAGGTCGTTGAGCTGCGCGCGCAGCTCGAGGCTCAGCAGGCGCTTGCGCGGACTCAATTGGAGAAGCGGGATCGACAGCTGGCGCTACTCGACCAACGCGTCGCAGCGCTGCAAGCTGAGGTGGATCGCTTGCGCTCGGCGGAGGCCGGTTCAGGCGCTGCAGATCGTTCCGCCGGGTCTTCCGGGTGGACCAGCGGTGCCGTTGTCTCGGCCGGCCTCGCGGCACTGGTAGCTCTGTTGACTGCTCTGCTGTTGCGTTCCCGCCGCCGGGGCAGCTCCACCGAGCAGCGCCCTTTAGTCGTCGAGGATGACGATCCACTCGAACCGACTTTCGGGCCTGCAAATGCGGCTTCCGGGGCGCTAGCCGCCGCAGCTGCTGCGCGCGCGAGTCACCAGGAGAAATTGACCGCTCAGGCTGCGGATGACGGAGCGGCCGTAGCAGTCGAGTCCGCCCCGCAGGTTGTGGATGCCGAACGAACTCTCGCGGAGGCCCTTGGTGGGGCCGTTGCTGAGCCGACGCCGAAAGCGTCGATTGTCACCGGCGACACCGCCGAATGGGGGACAAGCACAAGCCCCGAAACCACTTCGAATACAACAAGCCTGACAAATGAGATCGAAGCGGCGCACGCGCTCGATGAACGCGCCCGCGCGCCGATCGCGGGCGTAGAGGCCGTGCTGCCGGACGGGAAGAATTCCGCTGCGCAGCCGGAAGCGCCCGCGGCCGTTACCCCGACACTCGCAACTCTATCTTCTGCGGCGGTTTCCGCTACGCTTTCCGGGCAGGCTTCTGGGGTAACCGCTTCTGCGGCGCAAGCGGAAGCCGAACCGGCGGATAGTTTTGCCATCTCGACATTGCGCCCTGAAAACCCGTCGGAAACGCCTTCGAAACTCCCTCCTGCACCGCAAGCGGCGCCGGCGAACGAAGGGTCAGAGCGCATGTCGGGGTCATGGACGGCCGAACCCCGCACATCGGTCGACGGCGCTGACCAGGCAGGCCAAGTCGAGCGGGAGCTTGGGGCTGAAGTGACCGCCTCAGAGGTCGTCGCCGAACTACCGCCACTCGCGATCGCGGACGACTCGGACGCTTCCGAGGATGAGATCGATCTGATCGCTGAGGCCGATATTTACGTGGCGTATGGTCGTCATACTCGCGCGGTGTCGTTGCTTGAGGTCGCGCTGCTGGAACACCCGGAGCGCCACGATTTACGCTTGAAACTGCTTGAGGTACTCGCTCAAGGCTCAGATATCGATGCTTTTCAAAAGGTTGCGAATACTTTCTTGGCGCTCTGTAACGAGCCAAACCTTCGTGCCGAGGCACTTGATCTGCAGGCACGGATCACAGGGAGCAGGAGCGATGATGAGGCTCGATCTGATGTTGCGGATCTGAGCGTCGCCGCAGCTGATGCCCCCTCGGACCAAGACGTCGATTTTTCAATCGACTGGCCGACACAACCACCGGCTGCTTCGTACACCGATGCCGACACCGACGCCGCACCCGAATCAGCCTTGCCTTTGGAACCCTTGCCGTACGCTTCCCTGCCGCTGGAGCCACTACAGCCGGAAGCTACGCTTGCCGAAGCAACGCTTGCCGAAGCAACGC
>CAZVMA010000075.1:0-8944 GCA_964628545.1 uncultured Pseudomonadales bacterium
CGCATCGATTGCGATTCTTTCGTTCATCGTCTGGGCGCATCACATGTTCACGGTGGGCATGCCGCTCGCGGGGCAACTGTTCTTCATGTACTCGACCATGCTCATCGCCATTCCCACCGGCGTGAAAGTGTTCAACTGGGTTGCCACCATGTGGCAGGGGTCGATGACTTTTGAAACGCCTATGCTGTTTGCCATCGCGTTCGTGGTGCTGTTCACACTTGGCGGATTCTCGGGCCTGATGCTGGCTATCACTCCGGTCGACTTCCAGTATCACGACACGTACTTCGTGGTGGCCCACTTCCACTACGTGTTGGTGCCCGGTGCGCTATTCTCGATCATTGCTGCGGTTTACTACTGGCTGCCCAAGTGGTCCGGTCGCATGTACGACGAGAAGTTGGGCAAACTGCACTTCTGGCTGTCTTTCATCGGCGTCAACGTCACGTTTTTCCCGCAGCATTTTTCCGGCTTGGCCGGCATGCCGCGGCGAATCCCGGACTATGCGTTGCAGTTCGCTGACTTCAACATGGTCTCCAGTATCGGTGCGTTCATCTTCGGATTTTCGCAGGTGTTTTTCCTGTACGTACTGATCAAGGCGATTCGTAGCGGCGAGCCGGCGACCGACCGGGTATGGGAAGGCGCTCACGGTCTGGAGTGGACGATCCCGTCCCCGGCGCCGTATCACAGCTTCACCACGCCGCCGCGCATTTCGGAGTCGGAAGCGCACTCGTAAGGCTGACGCGATTCGGATAGCGAACAGTCCGGTTGACCAGGTGAGGCTTCGATCGCGACCACGCAGTGATCGAGCCTTGCCGGTGAGCACCGGACCCAGCCCTCGACATAGCCACAGGATGGTCAGCGATGAAGTACGACGCGTCGTCCAGTCCGGTCAGCCACTCCAAGACAGTGCTGAAGCTGTTGTTGATCGTCGGGGGTATGTTTGGTTTCGGCTGGGCGTTAGTGCCGCTTTACGACCTGCTCTGCGAGGTCACTGGCCTCGGCGGCAGGACGGGCGATCAGTATGTGTACGACCCGGCCACAGAGCGTGTTGATCGGTCGCGGCTGGTGGAAGTGAATTTCATCACGAACACCAACGGCGGCATGCCTTGGCAGTTCTGGGTTGAAAAGGGCGGTGTCCGGGTACACCCCGGCGAACTGAGGGAAGTGAAGTTCTACGTCAAGAACACCACCGATCGAACCATGATTGGCCAAGCCGTCCCTTCGGTGGTGCCATTGAAGGCGGCGGCGCATTTCCACAAGACGGAATGCTTCTGCTTCAATCACCAGATCCTGAAGCCGGGCGAAGTGATGGAAATGCCGATGCGGTTTATCGTGGGGTCTGAGTTGCCGATCAACGTGCCGACGATTTCACTCAGTTATGCGCTGTTCGATGTAACTGAGCTGGCTGCGGACGAACTGCAGCCCGGAAATGAGGGCTGACCGGTCTCGTTCACAGTTTTGGCTGACGCGTGTCGACCGCAGCGCGGGCGGAAAATCGGAACAGAGGCGCTGTCTTCAGTGTCTTGCAGCAGAGTGCGGGTTAGTTAAAGCGGTCTCAAAGGGCAGAGGGGACTGACTCAGGTCAGTCAGGGGTACGCCGGCGGGGCATCCCAAACGGCGGGTCAGAACAGCAGAGAGATACACGATGTCCAATGCATCAGACAGTTCAACTTACTACGTACCGCATAACGGGTGGTATCCGATCGGAATCGTGATCGGCGTCGCTTCGATCGTCGTCGGGCTCGGCACTTGGTTGAACAGCGTGAAAGCTGGGGAAGAACCCAGTCACCTGCTGTTCCTCGTCGGTTTAACCATTCTGGCAGCCGTCCTCTTCTTTTGGTTCGCGAAGGTCATCGAAGAAAACGAGGCCGGTTTAGCGAACGCGCAGCTCAAGCGTTCCTATGTCTGGGGCATGAGCTGGTTCATCTTTTCCGAAGTCATGTTTTTTGCCGCGTTCTTCGGCGCGCTGTTTTACGCGCGCGTGATCGTGATGCCCTGGCTCGGCGGTGAGGGCGACAAGGGCATCACCGGGGATTATCTGTGGCCGGAGTTCAAGCCCGAATGGCCGGTGATGGCCAACCCTGATCCGGCGAAGTTCACAGCGCCCCATGAAAGCATGGCGGCCCCGGGTGTGCTCAGCTGGGCCTCCTACCTGCCGTTTTGGAACACCGTCATATTGCTGACCTCGAGCGTCACGGTGCATTTCGCTCACACCGCCATCAAAAACCAGAATCGCAGTGCGCTGATCGCTTGGCTCTCTTTGACCGTGGTGCTCGGTATCATTTTCCTGATCCTCCAGGGCGAGGAGTACGTCCATGCCTACAACGAGCTTGGGCTTACGCTCTCGAGCGGAATCTACGGTTCGACGTTTTTCATTCTGACCGGCTTCCACGGGTTCCACGTCACGCTTGGCACGCTGATTCTGCTGGTTCAGCTGCTGCGCGCCATTCGCGGCCATTTCCGAACCGGCGAGGACTGCTTCGGATTCGAGGCAGCCTCGTGGTACTGGCACTTCGTGGACGTGGTTTGGGTCGGCTTGTTCATCTTCGTCTACGTGTTGTAGACGAACGTTCCAGTCGGCAGTACGCCCATCACAGGGCCCTCAAGCGCACGGCTTCAGGGCCCTTGTTTTTTGTGCCGGGCGGAAGACGCGAGGGAACTGAGCCGAGCGGTGCCAGTCTACGGCTGCGCTGAAGCGTCGACCGCCGATCGCTCTCCGTGCCATGGGGCGTTGGTGCCAAGTCGCAGCTGGCCGCTGTAAAAGCCGTAGAGAATGGTGATCAGCAGTGCACCGGCCAGAGAAATGCGAATACCGAGCGCGTACAGCGTGCGCTTCGAGTCTGCCCGATCGCTGTCCTTGAACAGGAACACGAGGCCGCTGAACAAGCTGGCGATCACGCCGAGCAAGAGCAGAACGATGATGACCTTGAGCACAGCCGTGTACCTCGATGACCTGAGGGCACTCTACCGCACGGCCGGTGAAAGGCTGACGCCGTCTGGAAGCACCCTGGGCGATTGGGCGTGAGTTCGCGCAAGTGGCATCCCGGGCGCCCGATGACGCTATTCGTGATCGTCATGTTGCCGTTGGTCGCGGCGCTGGGCACCTGGCAGCTGCAACGGGCCGCGGTGAAGGGGCGCCTTGAGGGCGAGTTCTTTTCCCGTCTCGCGGAGCCCGCGCGCATGCTGCCGGCGGACGCTGTGCCGGAATCGTTCGCGCGCATTCGCATGCGCGGCGCTTACGATCCCAACCAGCATTTCCTGCTCGACAACCAGATACGAAACGGCGAGGTCGGCTATTGGGTGTTCAGCGTGTTTCGCACCGCCGATGGCGCTGGTTCGATTATCAATCGCGGGTTCCTCCCGTCAGGCAACGAGCGCGGGAGTTTGCCGCACGTTGACGCGCCGCGGGGTATCGTGGAGATCGAAACGGTGGTGTGGCCGCATCTCGGGCGAACGCTGCTGCTCGAAGAGGACGTCTGGTCCAACGACTGGCCAAAACGAATTCAGAGCCTCGATCTGGCGCGGATGGCGGACAGCTTTGGGAACACGCGCGTGACTGAATTCAGACTGCAGGATGCCGCGCCAGGCGTCTATGCGCCCGCGCCGCTCGCTTTTGACTTCAAGACGCGCATGCACCAAGGGTACGCGGCGCAGTGGTACGGGCTCGGAGTGGTGTTGTTGATCGGCTACCTGTGCTTTGGATTCAGGCGACATGAGTGACTCGATAAAACAAAGAGCTCGACGGCAACTGCTGCTGATGTTCGGTATCGCTGCGCTATCTCTCGGCGGCGCATCGCTTCTGTACTACCTCAGTCAGTCTGGCGTCTGGGGAACCACCAACAATGGCACCTTCGTGCAGCCGCCGGTCGACGCCATGACGCTGCAGGTCGTAGACGGCAATGGCCGGCCCGCAGCGGACGCGCATGTCTGGTGGCTGTGGGTCGTGCGCGAGGCCCCGTGCGATGCCGCTTGTGATCAGGCGCTACATCAGCTGCGACAACTGCACGTGCTGCTGAATCGCGACGCGGAGCGGGTGGTCCGCGCGCTGGTTTCGCCAACCGGCGCCCCGGACGCGGCGCTCGAGGCGAAATACCCCGGTTTGCGGTTCCTGGCCGGCAACACGTCGGGTCTGGAGCCGGGCATCTACATCGTGGACCCGATCGGTAATCTGGTACTGCGCTATCCGGTTGAAACTCCGGGCAAGGCGGTGCTCCAGGATCTGAAGCGACTGCTCAAGGTATCCCAAATTGGCTAGCGTACAACTGCGCAAACTGGTTCTGTTCGCGATTCCGTTTGCCTTGGTGGTGATTGGCCTTGGCGCGTACACGCGCCTCGCCGACGCCGGGCTGGGTTGCCCGGACTGGCCGGGTTGCTACGGCTTTCTGACGGTCCCCATGAAGGACCATCACATCGATACGGCCGAAACCCGATTCCCGGGCGCGCCGGTTGAGGTGGCGAAAGCGTGGTGGGAAATGGTCCATCGCTACTTCGCCGGTGCGCTCGGGTTGCTGATTGCGGGCATCCTGATTCTGGCTATCAAGGCGCGTCGACAGGGCGGCGCGGCGCCCCTCGACTCCGTCCCGCTCCGACTGCCCGTTATCCTGCTGTTGCTGGTGATGTGTCAGGCTGCGTTTGGCGCCTGGACCGTAACGCTAAAATTATGGCCGCAGGTGGTAACGGCGCATCTGCTTGGGGGTTTTTCGACGCTGTCGCTGCTGTGGCTTCTGGCCCTGCGTCTTGGCGTCGGCAGTACCTGGTCGGTGCCGCGGCAGCTGCTGCCGCACGCGGGATTGGCGCTGGTGGTGGTGGTTGTGCAGATCGCCCTAGGCGGCTGGGTGTCGTCAAACTATGCCGCACTCGCGTGCCACGATTTCCCGACGTGTCACGGCGAGTGGTGGCCGCAGATGGATGTTCGGGCCGGCTTTGATTTTGCTCAGAACATTGGCCCCAACTACCTTGGTGGCGAACTGGAAAGTGACGCCCGCGTAGCGATCCACTTCATCCATCGGATCGGCGCAGTTGTGGTATTTGCGGTGGTAGGCGCGCTGATCTGGCGCCTCTGGGCGGCCCGGTCGCCGCTTGCCGCTCCGCTTGCCGCCGTGCTGCTGCTGCAGATCACCCTCGGCATCTTGAACATCGTGCTGGTGCTGCCGCTGCTGAACGCAACCTTCCACAACGTCGTCGGCGCGATCTTGTTGCTCACCATCGTTGCAGTAAACTACCGCGCCTTCCGAGCAGGAACCCCCGCATGAGCGATGTGTCCGTCGTCGCCGCCGGCTGGCGCGACTACCTCGAACTGACCAAGCCGCGCGTGGTGCTGCTCATGCTGCTATGCGCGCTGGTGGGCATGTTTCTCGCGGTTCCGGGCATGGTGCCGCTCGATATCCTCATTTTTGGCCTGACCGGCATCGCGCTGGTGGCGGGCTCCGCGGCGGTCGTCAACCATATCGCCGACGCCGAGATTGATGCCCGCATGGCTCGCACTCACGATCGCCCGGTGGCGTCTGGCCGCATCGGCTTTCGTCAAGGGCTCGCGTTCTCGGCGGTTCTTGGCGTCGTCGGCATGGCTGTGCTGTACGTCTTCGTCAACCCGCTGACCGCTTGGTTGAACCTGGCGTCCTGGATTGGCTATGGGCTCATCTATACGCTGTTTCTGAAGCGCGCTACCCCCCAGAACATCGTCATCGGCGGCCTCTTCGGCGCAGCGCCGCCGCTTTTTGGCTGGGCTGCGGTATCAAACTCGGTCGAGCCGGGCGCCTTGCTGCTGGTGCTCATCATATTCGCCTGGACGCCGCCCCACTTCTGGGCGCTCGCGCTCGACCGCAAAGATGAGTACGCGAAGGTCGATATTCCCATGCTGCCCGTGACCCACGGGGACGCCTACACGCGCCTGCACATCTTTTTGTACACGCTGATCCTGCTGGCGGTCAGCCTGCTGCCCTTCGTGATCGGCATGAGCGGCGTGCTGTACCTGGCGGGGGCGTTGGCCTTGGGAGGCGGTTTCGTCTACTGGGCGATCGTGCTGCTGCGAAACCGCAATCCGCGCGCGCCGATCGAAACGTTTCGCTATTCGATACTGTACCTCGGGCTGCTGTTCGCGATCTTGTTGGTGGATCATTACGTCATTCCGGATGCAGAACCCGCCCGCGCGCCCGCCGAGGGCATGCTCGAGTTCACGCCGCTATGAGCAACGTGGGTCGCACGGTCACTCTTTGCCTGGCCTTCGTCGCGCTGGTAATCGGTTTGTTCTTCCACAGCAAGACGCGCGTGCCGGTGCTTTCGGACGATGAGCTGCGAGACAAGGGGGTATTCGTGCTGCCGCGGCCACGCGAACTATCGCCCTTCACGCTCGAGACCCACGAAGGCAAACCCTTCGACGTGCGCAGTTTTCAGGGCAAGTGGTCGTTCCTGTTCTTCGGATTTACTCACTGCCCGGATATCTGCCCGACCGCCATGGCGGCCATGGGTACCGCGGAGCGGCAGATTCAAGAGGCGGGCGCGAACGACGACGAGCAGCCGTTCTCGGGTATCCTGGTGACGGTCGACCCCGAGCGCGATGACGCCGCGACGCTCGCGCGCTATGTACAGGGTTTTTCGCCGCGCTTTGCGGGCGTGCGCGGCGAGCGCGAAGCGCTTGCTGCATTTGCTGGCGAAGTGAATGTAGCCTTCGCGCAGGTGCCCGACCCCTCAGGTCAGAGTCCGTACCAGGTCGACCACACCGGCAACATCGTCATCATCAATCCGCGCGGCCACTATCATGGGTTCATGCGCATGCCGCACAAGCCCGAGAACATCGTGGCGGCGTACCGGACGCTCGTCGCGACCTTCTGAACGTCTGGCGCGCCGCGCTCCAGAACTGCCGCTGGCGCGGCGCCTCAGAACTCGAACAGCACCCAGTTCGGCAGCAGCATATCGGCGCGCTCGAGATCGCCGAAACCTTTGCTCGGATCGCGCGGCACCAGATAGTAGGGTGCCCCGAACTTCGGCTCGATGAGAACCATGCGCAGCTGACCGTTCTGGCGGAACTCGTAGATCGTACGCTCCGGTTCCGCGATGATGCGTACGTCCGGCCCTGAAAGCCCGCTTTCGTCGTCGGCAGATGACGCGGCGGCGGGTGAAGCCCACAGGCAAACCAGCGCCAGCAACAGCGCCGCCGGTGCAGCAAGAAACGGCATGGGGCGATCGGCGCGCATGTCGGACGACCTCGGTCGGAAGCGTCCGTGGAGAATACAGCCAAAGCCGCCGCTTCGCGGTGAGGGAGAGCCGAATTGAGCGACGTCCCGGTGCCCACCGCCCCAGTGGCCGGACTGCCGCCAGTGGTGCTGGTGGATGGTTCGTCCTACCTGTTTCGGGCCTTTCACGCCCTGCCCGATCTGCGGGCTTCGGATGGTTTTCCCACCGGGGCCATCCGCGGTGTGATCGGCATGCTGCGCAAGCTGGCAAAGGATTATCGCGGCAGCCCGCTGGCAGTCATCTTCGACGCCCGCGGCAAAACTTTTCGCGATGATTTGTTCCCTGCCTACAAGGCGCACCGTCCACCCATGCCGGACGACCTGGCGCTGCAGATCGAGCCCATCCACGAGATCATTCGGGCAATGGGGCTGCCGCTTCTGGTGGTGCCCGGCGTCGAGGCCGATGACGTGATCGGTACGCTTGCCGCACAAGCGACGCGCGAGCAGCGGGACACCGTGGTCTCCACGGGCGACAAGGACATGGCGCAGCTCGTCAGCGACCACGTTACCCTCGTCAACACGATGACAGAAACGCGCACGGACCGTGCCGGGGTGATCGAGCGCTTCGGGGTACCACCGGAGCGGATAGTCGACTACCTCGCGCTGATGGGCGACGCCGTCGATAACATCCCGGGTGTACCCAAGGTCGGGCCCAAGACGGCCGCGCGCTGGCTGACTGATTTTGGCGACCTTGACAGCATCATGGCGCGGGCCAGTGAGGTGGGCGGCAAGGTGGGTGAAAACCTGCGCGCCACACTCGAGCAGTTGCCGCTGTCCCGAGAGCTGGCGCGGATCCGCTGCGATGTGCCGCTGGAATTCGGTATTCACGATCTGGACGCGCGCCCGGGCGATCCGGAAACGCTGCGGCAGTGGTTTCGCAAGCTGGAATTCCGATCCTGGTCGGACGCGCTGGAGGCCGCAGACGCGGGCGCCTTATTGACGACCGGCGGGTCTAAGGTGGCCGGCGCCACAACGACGATCGAACCCGCCCCGTCGATCGGCGGGGCAGCAGCGACCGTCGCGCGTGATTATCGGATCGTCGACACCGAAGAGGCGCTGGCGGAGCTGCTGGCCGCTATTGGCCAGGCGGCGATCACCGCCTTTGACACAGAAACTACCAGCCTGCGCTACATGGACGCCACGCTGGTTGGCATGTCGTTCTGTGTCGAGCCCGGGGTGGCGTGGTACCTGCCGCTGGCGCATCGCTACATGGGCGTGGGCCCGCAACTGCCGTTCGATGACACTCTCGCCCGCCTGCAACCCTGGCTGGAAAGCGAACAGCGGCGGAAGGTCGGGCAGAACCTGAAATACGATCAGAGCGTCCTGCGCGGTCACGGCATTGAGCTTAGGGGTGTCGAACACGACACCATGCTCCAGTCCTACGTGCTGGACAGCACGCGTGGTCGCCACAATCTGGACGACCTCGCCCAACGCGAGCTGGGCGTCCGCACCATCCTGTTCGAGGACGTCGCCGGCAAGGGCGCGAATCAGATTGGTTTCGAGAGTGTGCCCATCGAGCGCGCGGCCGAGTACGCGGCAGAGGACGCCGACGTTGCGCTGCAGCTGCACCAGGCGCTATGGCCGCGGCTCTCGCGGGACAATCGACTGGTGAATGTGTACCGTGACATCGAGATGCCTCTGGTGGGCGTCCTGTCGCGCATCGAGCGCAACGGTGCGCTGGTCGACGGGAATCCAAGCTCGGCAGCCCAGCCGCG
>CAZVMA010000075.1:8954-9598 GCA_964628545.1 uncultured Pseudomonadales bacterium
GTGGAGCGGTACTCCGGCCAGGCGCCCGCGCCTGGTGCGCTGGTCGACGGCCAGCAGCTGCGGGCGCTCAGTCACGAGCTTGGCCTTCGCCTGGAGCAGCTGCGCGCCGCGGTTTGCGACGCCGCGGGCGAGCCGTTCAACCTCGATTCCCCGAAGCAGCTGCAGGTCATTCTGTACGACAAGATGAAGCTGCCGATTCTCAGCAAAACGCCCAAGGGCCAGCCCTCCACTGCGGAATCAGCCCTCGAAAGCCTGGCGGAAGACTATGCCCTCCCGCGCCTGATTCTCGAGTACCGGTCGCTGGCCAAGCTGCGCTCGACCTATGCCGATCGCCTGCCGGAACAGATCAACGCGCGCACGGGTCGGGTGCATACGTCCTACCATCAGGCGGTGACCGCAACCGGCCGACTGTCGTCGTCGGACCCAAACTTGCAGAACATTCCGATCCGCACCGCGGAGGGCCGTCGCATTCGCCAGGCGTTTGTCGCGCCAGCAGGGCGGCGCATCCTGGCCGCGGATTATTCTCAGATCGAGCTGCGCATCATGGCCCACCTCTCCGGCGATCGGGGACTGCTGGACGCGTTTGCCGCAGGGCAGGATATCCACCGGCGGACGGCGGCAGAGGTGTTTGGCGTAGCCCTGGA